>NZ_KV831361.1:0-40825 GCF_001837075.1 Staphylococcus sp. HMSC063F05 | reverse complement strand
CTTGTTGAATCTGAAACGCTTGTGCTTGTCGATTTACTTAATGACGTACTTGCGCTATTGGAGTCACTTACGCTCGTTGACGTTGATGCGCTATCAGACGTCGACGTACTCACTGATTCTGATAATAGTTTACTTGTGCTTGCTGATTCGCTCGCTTTTATTGATGCGCTATCAGACGTCGATGTGCTCGTTGAGTCTGAAATGCTTGTACTTGTTGAGCCACTCACACTTGTTGATGTTGACGCACTTTCTGACGTTGACACGCTTGCTGAATCTGAAACGCTTGTGCTTGTCGATTCACTTAATGACGTACTTTTACTCGTTGACTCACTCTTTCTTGCTGACTCTGATGCACTATCAGATGTCGACGTACTCGCTGATTCTGATAATTGTTTACTTGTGCTTGCTGATTCGCTCGCTTGGATTGACGTACTATTCGACGTCGACGCACTTAACGACTCTGAGAGACTCTTACTTGTTGATAATGATTGACTCGCTTTTACACTATCACTTAGCGATGTACTATTACTTATACTTGTTGAAACACTATTTACTATGCTAGTGGAAGTAGAGTCACTTGCGCTATTTCTCGTTACTTCATAATTAATTTTAGTCGTAGTTTTATTTCCGCTCGCATCCGTTGACTCAATCGTGATTGTATTTGTTCCTATTTGAGTTGGAGTTCCAACTATTGAATTCGTAGATGCATCAAATTTAAGTCCTTGTGGCAATCCTGTTACTGTATGCGTTACCACTTTGCCACTATTATCTGTAGCAGTTATCGTAATTGGATTAATCGGCGTGAAAACTTCTGATGCTTGACTTGGCGTCACATTTACAACAGGGCTGATTGTATCTTGAATCGTTATTGTAAATTGCTTAGATGTTACGTTCCCAGTAGCATCAGTCGTATTAACTGTCACAGTTGTAGTTCCTACTTCACTTGGCGTGCCAGTAATTGTATTAGTCGTTTGATCAAAAGATAACCCTGAAGGTAGACCTGTCACAGTTGTAGTTAATACGTCTTTACTATTGTCAGTTGTAGTAATTGTAATTGGATTAATGGTCTTTCCAACTTCTCTAATTTGACTATCAACACTAATTTGAGGACCTTGAACATCTTTAAATTTATAAATCACCGTTTGGCCTGAGTTAGTTAATTTAAGTGTAGGTGTACCTGACGTTTCTGAATAATTGGGGTTTTGTAAAGCGTCTGTACTAACATAACTGTAACCTGAATTTTTCAAGTTGTTTAATTGTTTATCTATATTCACAGTCGCATCAACTTCACCTGCAATGGTCTTAGGTGGAATAATATCCTTACCAGTATTTGCATCTACATAGCGTACTTTAGCAACAGCTGATTCTGTATACTCGAATGTTCCAAATTGAACTTGTTGTAAGTTTTTTGCGCCACCAGTTGAAGCAGTCATAGATAGAGAAAACGTCGTACCACCACTGTTTTTAATCCAATCTGTAAGATTTCTCGTAAAGGTTTGTCCAGCGTACGTCACTGTCATCACTTTTGTGTCACCATTATAGTCAATGACAAAATCTTGGAATGAATTGTCAGTAGGTTGTACATTTAATTTAGCCGCAGTTGATTCCTCAGTGGTAGCCATACCATTTCTATCTGTACTTACGAAGGCACCAAAAGCGCCACCACCACCAACATTACGTGGATCTGCTTTTGCTTTAGCATCAGATTTAGGAGTTGATGTGTTATGATACGTATCCAATTTAAAACCAAAGGCATTATTCAAACCACCTATTCCAACGGCAGCCCCTTCTTTACCTATCTGTCCTAAAGGGCCTGGTGAAAATGCAAAGCCAATGCCATCTCCACCTGCTACACCATCAGGAGAATAACCTTCATATCTATTACCAAGGTTAACTTTACCTGTAAAACGGAAGCTACGGTTTGAATCTAATCGAGTGTTTAAAGATATGGCACCCTTTTGACTATATGCGTCTGGCGTTAAGGTAGCAATACCTGTTTTAGGATCATACGTCGCAGATCCAGACAGATTCATATGTTCATTAAAGTTATCTTTGTTCACCACAACAGAATTAGATGTCAGACTTGAAGTTGTTGTCGTGGACGTTGTTGTCGGTGCTGCCATCGTATTCAAAACAGTAAATCTACTAAATGTTCTTAAATTTGCAAAGGAAGTAGGACTCGATTGATTCGAAGTAGATGTTGATGTCAGATTAGATATTTGATTTGTACTAGTACGTGCTTCACTAGTCGCTAATGAATCGGTTGCTTTTGTTTCGATTGACTGGGTTAAATTGGAGCTAATGTTCTTTTCTGAGGATGACGTGTTTGATTGTGTTGACTTAGAGGTTACATTCGAAGACTTATTTTGATCTTGTTGTGCAGTATTATCATTGTTAGTAGTTGTACTCTCTACATGGTCTGTGGAGGCATATGTATTTAACTTAGATGATTGATTTGATGTTTCACTACTTTGTTGACTAATTCCAGCTTTTTCACTGGATTGATCTGTATTTGTAACTTCTGAAGACATTTGCTTATTTGTACTATTAGAATGGTTAGATTCCAAACTTGTAGAATTGACTGTTTCTTTTTGTGAGTTCTTAATCGTAGTTGAATTTTGATTGGCTACTGTCTCACTATTGGATGAAATTTCAGAGGTGATTGGTGTTTCTGAGGCAGCAAATGCTTGATGATTATTCAACATATTAAATGTAAATGCTCCACCAACTAGGGCTGTTGTTTTAGCTGCACTTTTTTTAATTTATGACCTTTCGTCTTTTCAGTCACATTTTCTTGTATTTCGTTTTTACTTAAAAATGGTAGCCCCATTGTTTTTAACAATTCTATTTCATTAATACTTGCTTTTACCCAGCTTTTTCCTGACTTGTATATTTTTACCCGTGTTTTTTGTTGCTCAAGACTTTTTTTATAATCCTTTTCTTTCTTTGTCATAATAAACTCCCCATAGTTTTCTTAATTAATCATAGTCTTTTATACTGAAAATATTCATTTTTACAAGTATATAACTATGAACATGTAAAATGCAACTAATACTTCTTAGTTTTAATAAATTACTATACATATAAAGATATTAAACGATTGTGCAAAAACGAACTGTTAACAAAAGGGTTAATTTAATATTAATAAGTGTTTTTTATCTATATTTCAAGTTACTGTTATATTGAATTCAACTAAACTTTATCTACTTATTGAATAATTATATATATATAAATTCGAATCAAAATGAATATAATTTACAAAGGAACTTAAAAACTTATTTGTATATTTATGTATGATAACGAATAAAAAACTAACTTTAAATAAAGTTAGTTTTAAAATTAATGATTAATAAATTGCTTTAGACACAATGTTATTTACCATTGTCCGTTGTTGTATTGATACATACCTTCTTTTAAATATATTCCCCAAAATATATAACACAATATACCTAGCCCCACGGAATCAAATAAAATAATATAATCCATATTAACAAAGATAGTGATTAAAAATAATAAAATAGTAATACTCATTGGAAAAGTAACTAAAAGTACCATATGAAGCATGTATATCGTACATAAAGTAAGTCCTATTATTCCAGTAAAGATAATCATACCGAAGATGATATTACTCGTTGCTACATTAAAGTATTGTATTTCTGAACTCGCTTTTATCATTGGTATACCAAAACCGCTTCCTAAAAAAGGATGCTCAGTTAGCGCATAATCAATAGCTTTAATATTCATATCACTCGGCATAAAGACCTCTTGGCTATTCTTCCCTTTTAAGATTAGTTTAATAAAAAGATGATAAATATATGGTTGATTTATTATAGCAATTGCCATTAGTATCATAGCACCAATTATGGGATGTTTAATTCTCTTTTTTATGTGAGATAACGGTAATAGAAGCATTAGACATAAAATAACAGATATGAAAATATGACGAGAGTTTGATAAATAGAGCTCTATCATTCCAATATTTAATAATAATAAATTGAATACATCATAATCTTGTTGTTTGATTATTGTTACCATATATAGAACTAGACCCATAGCAAGAATAACTGCGAATGAATGTGCATCCTTGAAAACACTTCTAAGTGATTCCTCATCAATTAAATATGATTTTGGCGCTATAACTATAAATAAAAAAGTAAAGGCAATCACTAGCGTGATAAATTGATTAATCCAGTTAATGAGATTCTTTATCTTTTTTATTAAACTAACATACATAACAATCAAAATTAGCGGTATAAAGAAGTTAAGCAATTTAAGAATAGATTCTATCGGATCATTAGATACGACTAAACTCATTATGATATAAAGTAGCATAAGAATCATAGTAGACTTGATAAATCTTAATATCATTTCATTTCTTATCCAATGTTTTACATATTTAAATAGAAAAAATACTCCAATTACATAAATCAAGATATATTTCATACTTACTATGTAATGCGCCATCTCTTGTGTATCATAGGGAGTGTATATTTGCGATCTGAGCATATAAAGTATGATTAATTGAACGATACCTAGCGCCCCTCTTTTAAGAAGTAATAGAGATAAAGCGATAGATATCATTAATGTCCATTTATTAGGAATGCTAACTATAAAAATGGATAAGATAATCAACCATTCGATAAATTTACGTTGAGTGATGTTTAAAAATTGTTTCATGATATAAACCTCAAGTTGTCTAATTCGTGATGTAAGTGTTTGATCAATTTTCAATTACGAACATGTTATTATATTTCTATTATAAATAATTATACGCTATCAAAAAAATATTTTTCTAAATAATTTTATTATATTTTAGAATTATAACATGAATACATTCCTACCGAAAATTAAAATGATGAATATGACGTATGTCTTAAATTAAAATTTTTATTCCAATAAATGAAAACAATTAATGCTTTAGACAACGAACATATTCTTTCACCATAAATGCACTAAACGATACGTTTACGAACCGCGCCAGATATTAAATCAACTAAAGCGACCATCGCAATCAAACCAATTAGAATCATGCCAACTCGGTCCCAAGATCGTGTTTGTAAAGCAAAAATTAATGGTGTACCTATGCCACCTGCGCCGATTAATCCTAAAATGGAGGCCGAACGTAAATTCAATTCAAATCGATACAAAATAAGTGAAATAAACGATGGTAAAATTTGTGGTATTACAGCAAACATTAACGTCTTCATTTTATTTGCTCCACTCGCCTTTAAAGATTCTACAGCGCTAAAATCTAAACTTTCAATATCTTCAACAAAAAGCTTCCCTAACATGCCGACTGAATGAATCCCCAGTGCAAGTACACCTGAAAACGAACCTGGTCCAACAGCTTTAATAAATATTAACGCCATTACAATTTCAGGAAACACACGTATAATGCTTAATATGAATTTACTTATGCCCGTAACCGGTCGTAATTTCATCATATTTTTAGCTCCTAAAAATGCAAAAGGAATACATATAATTGAAGCAATGAACGTGCCAATCACTGCAATAGCAAAAGTTTCCAGCAAACCTCTAAGTAAGTCTTCACCATCAGGTATATATATGTAACTTAAATCTGGATGAAATAGTCCGTAAAAGATAGACTTTAATATTTCAATAGACTTACTTTTAAGTTCAAGACCTGGAATCCCTGCAAACGCCCATATAATTACAGCTACAACTACAGTGACTATAACCCAATTTTTAATTATTCGCTGACGATGTTTTTTTGATTTTAATTCATATTTACTATCCAACGTATTCATGCTAATTTTTCCCTCACTTTCGAACTCACATAGTCAATAATAACTACAATGATTAGAGTGAACAGGATAATCATTGCTGTCTTTTTATATTGAAACAATCCTAACGTTTGATCGTAGAACAACCCAATACCACCTGCGCCAACAAGACCTAAAACTGCTGATGCCCGAATGTTAATTTCAAAGGCAAATAACACATATGACATAAATGATGAAATTGCTTGAGGAACAACGCCAAATGCAATCCATTTCACTTTATTAGCCCCTACAGCTGTCATAGCTTCCATAGGTCCTGGATCAATTGTTTCTAATGATTCATATAATAATTTACCAATGATACATATTGTTAGAACAAAAAGTGCTAATACACCCGGAATTTGTCCAATACCAAATATGGCTACAAATACGGCAGCTAATAATAAATCAGGTATTGTGCGTACAATATTAAGGACAAAACGTGATGGAATCGCAATCCACTTTGTTTGAACAATATTACTCGCACACAGTAACGCTATAGGAATGGAGACAATACTTCCTAGAAAAGTACCGACAATTGCCATACGAATCGTGTCTAGCATTGGTTGTGTAATATGATCTAGATAACCCCAATCTGGAGGTATCATTTGTTTGAAGAATACGCCAATTTGTGGCAGACCTATCATTAAATCTCCAATGCTAAATCCAGTATAAATAAAACTCCAGATAATCAAACCCGTGATTAAAATAATTGAAAAGCTAGTTTTAAGAGACATCCTTTTATTTAAATAGCGATTATATTTATGCGTTGTTGGTGTCGTCACTTTATTCCACCCCTAATTTTTCATCGTTCTTAATAGAGCGACCGTATATATGATTAAATACTTCGTCATTTGTCTCAGACGCGGGTCCATCATAAACGAGCTCTCCCGCTCTTAAACCAATTATTCTCGATCCGTATTCCTTTGCCAAATCTACAAAGTGTAAATTAATTAAAATAGTAATACCAAGTTCTTCATTGATTTTCTTTAAGTCATCCATCACTTGTTTTGTAGTTAATGGATCTAATGAAGCAACTGGTTCGTCTGCTAATATAATGGTTGGTTCCTGACATAACGCTCTAGCTATTGATATACGTTGTTGTTGACCACCTGACAACTGGTCAGAGCGTTGGTCATATTTATCTAAAATGTTTACACGTTCTAAAGCATCCAATGCCTTGACTTTATCTTCTTTAGGAAAAAGACCAAGTATCATTTTCCAAGTAGGATGGTATCCTACCCTGCCACTCAAAACATTTCTAAGAACTGTTGAACGCTTAACTAAGTTAAAATGTTGAAAAATCATACCTATACTTCGACGCATTTCTAATAATTTTTTACCACGTGCTTTAGTTATTGACTGACCTTCGATAGTAATATCACCTTTGGAAATATCATGTAGCCGATTAACCGATCGTAGTAATGTTGATTTACCTGCTCCAGACAGTCCAACAATAACTGCAAAATCACCTTTTTCTATATTTAAGTTAATATCTTTTAATCCCACATGGCCATTTGGATACACTTTACTAACATCCTTAAATTCGATTTGACTCATCAACAAACACCCTTCTTTTATAAAGAAAAGCTATGAGACTCAAGCCGCAAGAGGTCCACAAACCTTCACGTTTAATCCCTTAGCTTTTCTTTTTATAATTCATTCAATTTATTTTATTTCATATCATGAACAGCTTTTTCATATTGTCTAACGATATCAAAGTCTGAATCTTTAGTATCAACATAACCTTCATGAGAATATACCTCGCTAATGATTTTATGACCTTTTTTAGTTTTAGAAATTTCTTTAAAAGCTTTTTTCAATTTATCTTGGAATTTTTTATCCATATCAGGACGTACTGAAATCGTATCATTAGGAATTGGTTTAGTGAGTTTTAATATTTTAGTATCTTTAAATACATTTGGTTGATCTTTTTTCACAACTGTACGTGCATCATTAAATACAGCTGCTGCATCCACATCTCCATTTAACAATGAAATAACTGCTTGGTCGTGTCCTTTAACATTGACTATTTTCATATCTTTTGTTGCATCAATACCAGCTTCTTTTTTTAATGTTACTAGAGGGAATGTATATCCTGCTGTAGAAGTTACATCTTGTAATGCTATTTTTTTACCTTTTAAATCTTTGAGACTATTAATACCAGAGTCCTTTTTAACAAGGATTTCTGACTTATAATCATCAACTAACTTTTTACTTGGAGACCCATCTTCATTAACGTCGTAACGTTCTGCCTTTAATAATAAATCCGCTGCCTTTTGATCGTGTGCTAATGTATATGCAGTTGGTGGCAAGAAACCAACATCCACTTTCTTAGATTTCATCGCTTCAACTATCGTGTTGTAGTTTGTTGAAACTGATACTTTAACCGGAATCCCTAATTTATCTGACAACAATTTTTCTAACGGTTTTGCCTTAGCTTCGAGTGTATCAGCGTTTTGAGATGGTACAAATTGTACTGTTAATTCTTTAGGTGTATAACTACTTGATTTTGAATCTGATCCACTATCCGAACTTTTATTATTATCCAAAGAACTTGAATTCCCACAGGCTGCTGCAAAAATAACCACCGATAAAACAAGCACCACTAAAAACTTAAGATTTTTCATTCTACCTACTGTCCCCTTTACATCAATATTGGTGTAATATGTATATTTTTGAAACTATATTTATAGATTAGCATATCTTATAAGTGATGGGTATTTAATTTTAATTAAAATTATAATTTTTTTATAATAAATCGTAAGAAATTGTAAAAAAACTGTTAAGCAAGCACAAAACGCTATATTTTTATACTATACTTTTTAAAAATTCCATCTTTTACATAAGGAGTAATCATAGAGATGAAAATATTTAAAACTTTAAGTTCTATACTAGTTACATCTGTTCTTTCTGTGACTGTGATTCCCTCAACATTTGCATCAACAGAATCTACTGCTACAAATCAGACACAACAAACAGTACTTTTTGATAATTCTCATGCTCAAACTGCGGGCGCTGCCGATTGGGTGATTGATGGCGCTTTCTCAGATTATGCAGATTCAATGAGAAAGCAAGGTTACCAAGTTAAAGAACTAGAAGGAGAATCAAACATTTCTGATCAATCTTTACAGCAGGCGCATGTATTAGTTATTCCCGAAGCTAACAATCCATTTAAAGAAAATGAGCAGAAAGCAATCATTAATTTTGTTAAAAATGGTGGTAGCGTCATTTTCATCTCAGACCACTATAATGCCGATCGTAATTTAAATCGTATTGATTCTTCAGAATCAATGAATGGTTATCGACGTGGCGCATACGAAAATATGACTAAAGATATGAATAATGAAGAAAAGAACTCTTAACGTTATGCATAACGTTAAGAGTTCTGATTGGCTCTCACAAAACTTCGGTGTTCGCTTTAGATATAATGCACTTGGAGATATCAATACTCAAAATATCGTTTCAAGCAAAGATAGTTTTGGTATTACTAAAGGTGTACAATCAGTTTCGATGCACGCAGGTTCAACATTAGCAATAACTGATCCTAATAAAGCTAAAGGCATTATTTATATGCCGGAACATTTAACGCATAGTCAAAAATGGCCTCACGCAGTTGATCAAGGTATTTACAATGGGGGTGGCATCAACGAAGGACCTTATGTAGCCATTTCAAAAATCGGCAAAGGTAAAGCTGCATTTATTGGCGATAGCTCCCTCGTAGAAGATCGTTCACCTAAATATCTTCGTGAAGATAATGGGAAACCTAAAAAAACGTACGATGGTTTTAAAGAACAAGATAATGGAAAGTTATTAATTAATTTAACAACATGGCTAGGCAAAAAAGAATCTCAATCTTCTATGAAAGATATGGGGATTAAACTTGATAATAAAACACCGCTACTTAACTTTGAGCAACCTGAGAATTCAATTGAACCTCAAAAAGAACCGTGGACTAATCCAATAGAGGGTTACAAATGGTATGATCATTCAACATTTAAAAAAGGTAGTTATGTAAGTAATCAACAGGGTGCTGACGATGGAGTAGATGACAAAAGCTCTTCTCATCAAAATCAAAATGCCAAAGTTGAATTAACTTTACCTCAAAATATCCAACCGCATCATCCATTTCAATTTACAATCAAACTCACGGAATATGAGCCTAATAGCACAATTAACGATGTAAGAGTTGGACTTTATAAAGATGGAGGTAAGCAAATCGGTAGCTTTTCTTCTAACCGTAACCAATTCAATACTCCCGGCTATAGTCCTGGCCAATCAATTAAAACAAATGGTGCGGGTGAAGCTTCATTCACACTCACAGCTAAAGTGACAGATGAAATTAAAGATGCTAATATTCGTGTTAAACAAGAGAAAAAAATTCTATTAACTCAAAAAATGAATGAAAATTTTTAACACCGATAATAACTTAGTGTTGAAAAGTGAGACATTGTTTTTAATTTATATATCACAAAACTATGTCTCTTCCCCGTACTTGAGGAGGTTAATTCAATGTCTCAAATTGCTTTCTATATCCTTAGTGATGTTCACGGTTTTATATTCCCAACAGATTTTTCATCAAGAGAAAAAGATTTACCTATGGGTTTGTTAAAAGCTAATCATCTTATCGAACAAGACTGCGTGCACTATGACGGCAGTGTAAAGATTGATAATGGGGACTTCTTACAAGGTTCTCCATTATGTAACTACTTAGTATCTAAATTAAAGAGTAGTCTCCCATTAACATCAATATATAATCGTTTAGGGTTTGATTTTGGAATTGTTGGCAATCATGAATTTAATTATGATTTACCTTATCTAAAACAGGCCATCAATCAACTTCATTACCCAGTTTTGTGTGCAAATATAATTGAAAATACACAGCCATTCACTGGCCAAGGTATTCATTATTTTAAAGTAAATGATTTAACTATAGGAACTATTGGATTAACCACTCAGTATATTCCTCACTGGGAACAACCTGATTACATTAAGACACTCACTTTTAACAGTGCTATCCACACATTAAAATCTGAGTTACCTACACTTAGGGAAAAGAGTGATATTGTAGTAGTAAGTTATCATGGTGGTTTTGAACGTGATTTAGATAGTGGCCTCCCGACTGAGGCGCTTACTGGGGAAAACGAAGGGTATGATATACTAAGTCAGTTTAGCGATAGTATCGATGTGTTGATAACCGGCCATCAGCATCGTGATATTGCGACAATCAAGAACCAAACAGCCATCATTCAACCAGGTTCAAAAGGTACAAAAGTTGGAAAAATAGTTATTGAATATACACATGATAAAAAAGTATTAATTAAAGAATGTAACTTAATGAATGTTCATAACAATACCTCCTTTAAGCCGAATGACGAAGATGTCTCTTTACGTAATCAATTGGAAGATTGGCTTGATACTCAAATCGCAGAACTCCCTTACGCTATGAGAATAAACAATTCATTTGAGGCAAGAAAATCACCCCATGCATTTGTTAACCTTCTTAATTATATTTTATTAGAAAAAAGTGGTGCAGATATTGCATGTACAGCATTATTTGATTCCGCAAATGGCTTTGATGAGAAAGTAACCATGCGTGATATCATCAATAATTATCCTTTTCCTAATACTTTTAAAGTGATTGAACTTAGTGGAAAAGATATTAAACTTGCAATTGAACGAAGCGCAAGTTATTTTGACATTGTTAATCATAAAATCACAGTTAATAAAGAGTTTCTAGAACCTAAACCTCAGCATTTCAACTATGACATATTTGCAGGCATCCAATATACAATTCATGTTAGTCATCCTTACGGTGAACGTGTTAGTGATTTACTAATTAATGATGCACCAATACAAAGTGATCAAATATATACAATATGCGTAAATAATTATAGAGCTGTTGGTGGCGGGAATTATGATATGTACGTTAACAAACCTGTGATAAAAGATATTCAAATCGAAGGTGCTCAATTGTTAATAGATTACTTATCTCACAATGATTTATCTCAAATCCCACAAGTGATTGATTTCAATGTTGTTAAGTAATCCCTAGTTCTATTAAAATATCATCGATGAAAAGTTTGATTGCATAAAGAAAAATCCTTATAGAGGCGTCACCACACTTCTATAAGGATTTTTTAATAATCATGAATATTCATTAAATGTGATATGTTTCTTTTCATAAAGTTGATTAACAAGATTAAGAAGCATACCCAACACTATAATTCCACCAGATATCAAAGTAATTTGAATGTAAGGTAACCCTATTGATAATAATATAGATCCAATGATTGCACCAAGAAAATTAGCAACATTGAAAATAGAAGCTGCTAACGTACTTGCAAGAAGTGGTGCTTCTTTTGCACTTAAGATAATTTTGCTATTAAGTAACGGGGTTGTACCAAATGTACCAAAACCGAATAAGAAGCAAATGATTAATGCTAATATTGAATTTTGAATAACAGTAACAAATAGTATGATTGTTACAAATAGTAAAAGAAATGTAAGGTATAAATTTTTTGTTAATTTATCTTCCGGTACATTACCAGTAATTAAATTCCCTATCACACCGCCTAGACCAAACATAAATAAACAAACAGTTAAACCTACAATTTTAAATGGAGAAAAATCTCGTATCATTGGCTCCATAAATGTATAAGTAGTAAACACACCAGAGTAACCAAACACAATAATGGCAATCACAATTAAAATGTGTGGATTCTTAAACACTGTTAATTCTTTGCTAATATTTGCTTCTGCACTTAAAGAAACATTTGGAACAAATTTAATCATTCCTAACATAATAATGATTGCCAACACAATCATGAATCCAAATACAACTCTCCAATTTGCAAAGCCACCTAAAAATGATCCGAATGGTACACCTAACATTACAGCAATAGTTAAACCTGCCTGAACAAGTGCAATGGCCTGTGTTTTTTTAGCAGGAGGCGCGACTGTCGCAGCAACACTCATACACACACCGAAGAATGGCGCATGCATTGCCGCAGACATGAGTCTTGATAATAACAATACATTAAAATTCGGTGCTAACATTCCCACTAAATTACTTATTATAAAAATCGCAACTAAAATCGGTAACAGACGGTGGGCGTGAACTTTCAATGTTATGATTCGTATTAAAGGCCCTATCAATGCAACACTAATAGCATAAACACTAATTAATAAACCTGCACTCGAAATAGAAACCTTCATATCGTCAGAGATTTGTGTAAGTAATCCTGTCACTACATATTCAGCCATTCCTACTGTAAATGTTCCTATCATAAAAATAATGAACAACATTTTATTATCTTTCATGAGCGTTTCCTCCTTTTCTTAATATCAAAAAATCAATATGAGTGATATATTATAAAAAATTCGTCTCAATGTGAAGAGTAAGTTTTCAAATTTTCATCTTCCTCAAATATTAATCTCATAAGTTTTCATCTTATTTTCATGAAATAATATTAAGACAATTTATGATGACTTGCTATAAAGCATATGTTTAAATATGTCTGATTGAATTGATTTAATTTCGATAAATAAAATTGAATATTCATGAAATAATGTCAATTTTTTGACGAACTCTCTTATAATACGTCTTCTTTTCTCTGTTTGATCATAATTAAATGATTTTTTTAATAACTCGACAATAATTATCTTTAAGTTCATTTTAATGTTTGAAGGTAATTTGGTAATCAGAAATTAAAATAGTTACCTAAAAATTAATTGTAGTATGGACAATGTAGTAGTATGTGATTAATTTTGATTGAATGATAATCACAGTCCAAATTGTATATATTTTCTTAGGTCACTTAATGAAGACGCTTTACATGTTTATAATGAAAAACTAACTGTTACTTTACAAAACCTTCGATATATAATATGATATTAATTGTTGAAATTTTGGAGGGATACTCAAGTCTGGTTTAAGAGGCTAATCATTCGTGATTAGTAGGAGCTTTTTGCTCGCGTTGGTTCAAATCCTTCTCCCTCCGCTAATAATATTGATAAAATGGCCTGAGACGATAAATTGTCTCAGGCCATTTAACGTTTATGCATTAAATATCTCAATCTAAATAACATTTATTTCATTTTTCCTTCATTTTAACTACTATTAAAGCAAGATAGTATATTCAATGAAATTTGGTTCCACTCTCTTTTTTATTTAATCGAACTTCAACGATACATTTCTTCATCATCATGTTATTTGTGTAACACTACGCTGTACCTCATTTCACTACTTTTTCACGTAAAAGTAATAGTCACATTATCTTATTTCTCATGTATAAATCACATAATATTCATAATTTCATTTTGATTACAAAACACTTACCAATGTTTTACGAATGAGAATATAAATATTTCGCGTTTATAGTAAGTTTTCAAAATATAAAATAAGCACCTATACTTAATTAGAATAGATGCTTTTATTTATACAAACAATAATGAAAGAAAACAATCATTATTCCTTTAAAATTCGCAAAAGAACAAACATTGCATATGTTAAACAGTTATTTATACGGTGATCATTGCAATTTATGACCTTAAAACATGTATACAATGAGTTTTACTATTTTTATAATTTTATTATAAATGTATTTGTACATAAAAAATATTTAGCAAAACTTAAAAATTGATTACTTCATCTAAATAATCTCAATTTAAATAACTGTTGTCAACTACATTTTTAATCTAAAAAAATATGTAATACAAATCCTTTTGAAATCTCGAATTTGTTACATACTAGTTACAAAAATTATTTTTTTAAAAATACATTTAACAGTGAATATACTTGGTCTTTAAAACGGTTTTTACTGTCCTCAATAACCCCGAATTTTTGTGAAAAGGAGGCTCTAAAATACCAAGTCTCAAGAAAAAGAAGAATTAAGTTTATAAAGTCCTCTTTATTCAAAGCGATGTGCGTAGGATCATAATACTTTATCAATTCATCATGTAAGGTAGTATTAATTTCTTGAAGATGGTGTTTGATTTCTGAATTCAGTGCTTCTGGAGCACTAGATAATTGAACATATAATTTAATATATCTCTCATCAACGTCGAATATAAATTTGAATAAAAACTGGTAAAGTCCGTCAATGGAATAATTATCGTCATGGTTCCTAAGCAAAAAATCTATAAAGTAATTGAAACAATTCTCAACACTTTTTCGATATATTTCTTCCTTATTATCGTAATGATAATATAGACTAGCCTTTTTTATATTTACACTTTTAGAAATATCATCAAGTGTAGTACCGTCGTACCCCTTTTCGGAAAATAAGGTTATTGCGTTATCAATAATCTTATCTTTCAATTCTAAAATCTCCCCCTTATTCAATTTTCTAAAAATATATTACAGAAAAATTAAGTTAAAATTACAAATATTACTGTTTCAGTATAACAACATTCTATTGCAAATTGAAATACTTTCGATTAGCATATGCTTTGCAACCTAACTAACGAAAGGTAGGTGAAAAAATGCATATTTTTAACTTTTTACTTTTTTATCCGATTTTTATGTCAATTTACTGGATAGTAGGATCGATTTACTATTTTTTTATTAAAGAAAAACCCTTTAATCGATCATTGTTAGTAAAATCTGAACATCAACAAGTTGAAGGCATATCCTTTTTATTAGCTTGCTACAATGAAAGTGAAACAGTTCAAGACACGCTTTCTAGTGTTTTATCTCTAGAATATCCTGAAAAAGAAATTATCATTATCAATGATGGAAGTTCTGATAATACTGCTGAAATCATCTATGAATTCAAGAAAAATCATGATTTTAAATTTGTTGACCTCGAAGTCAATAGAGGTAAAGCTAATGCACTCAATGAGGGAATCAAACAAGCATCTTACGAATATGTTATGTGCTTAGATGCTGACACTGTCATTGATGACGATGCGCCTTTTTATATGATTGAAGACTTTAAAAAGAATCCAAAATTAGGCGCAGTTACAGGTAATCCACGTATTCGTAATAAAAGTTCTATCTTAGGAAAAATACAGACCATTGAATATGCAAGTATTATTGGTTGTATCAAGCGAAGTCAATCTCTAGCAGGAGCAATCAATACTATTTCAGGTGTTTTCACACTATTTAAAAAAAGTGCACTCAAAGATGTAGGTTATTGGGATACTGACATGATTACTGAGGATATCGCTGTTTCATGGAAACTCCATCTTTTTGATTACGAAATTAAGTACGAACCACGCGCACTTTGCTGGATGTTGGTGCCTGAAACTATAGGTGGTTTATGGAAACAAAGGGTTCGATGGGCTCAAGGTGGGCATGAAGTACTTTTAAGAGACTTTTGGTCAACAATTAAAACCAAGAAATTATCACTATATATTTTAATGTTTGAACAAATCGCATCTATTACATGGGTCTACATCGTAATATGTTATTTATCTTTTTTAGTAATCACAGCCAACATCTTAGATTACACATATTTAAAATATAGTTTTTCAATCTTTTTCTTTTCATCCTTTACGATGACCTTTATCAATATCATCCAATTTACAGTTGCCTTATTTATTGACAGTCGCTACGAAAAGAAAAATATAGTTGGCCTGATATTTTTAAGTTGGTATCCAACGTTATACTGGGTTATCAATGCCGCAGTTGTCATTATGGCATTTCCTAAAGCATTAAAAAGAAAGAAAGGTGGCTATGCTACATGGTCAAGCCCAGACAGAGGCAATATCCAACGGTAACCTCTTATTTAAATATAGTTAGGGAGAGCTTATTTATTACTATATCCGGAGTATTTTGGATGTATTGTATCGTTGTGATGATTGTTTATATAGGAACTCTTATCAATTCTCAAATGGAAAGTGTTATAACAATACGTATTGCATTAAATGTTGAAAACACGGAAATTTACAAATTATTCGGATGGATGAGTTTGTTTGTACTTATTATATTTATCTTTTTTACATTTAGTCTCGCGTTTCAAAAATATAAGAAAGGTCGTGACATATGAAACCTTTCAAATTAATCTTTATTAGCGCATTGATGATATTAATAATGACGAATGCAACACCAATATCACACCTGAATGCTCAAGCTAATGAAGAAAACAAGAAGTTAAAGTACGAAAAAAATAGCGCACTCGCGTTAAACTATCACAGAGTAAGAAAAAAGGATCCTTTGAATGACTTTATATCATTACTATCTGGGAGTAAGGAAATTAAAAATTATAGTGTCACTGATCAAGAATTTAAATCACAAATTCAATGGCTTAAAGCACACGACGCAAAGTTTTTAACTTTGAAAGAATTTATTAAATATAAAGAAAAAGGTAAATTTCCTAAAAGAAGTGTTTGGATTAACTTTGATGATATGGATCAAACGATTTATGACAATGCCTTTCCTGTTTTGAAAAAATATCATATTCCAGCAACAGGTTTTCTTATTACGAACCACATTGGTTCTACCAATTTTCATAATTTAAATTTACTTTCAAAAAAGCAATTAGATGAAATGTATGAAACAGGCTTATGGGACTTTGAATCTCATACTCATGATTTACACGCTCTTAAGAAAGGCAATAAATCGAAGTTTTTAGATTCGTCTCAATCTGTTGCTAGTAAAGATATTAAAAAAAGCGAACACTATTTAAATAAAAACTACCCAAAAAATGAACGCGCACTTGCTTACCCATACGGATTAATTAATGACGACAAAATAAAAGCTATGAAAAAAAATGGAATTCAATATGGGTTTACACTTCAGGAAAAAGCTGTCACACCAGATGCCGATAACTATAGAATTCCACGTATTTTAGTAAGTAATGATGCATTTGAAACGCTAATAAAGGAATGGGACGGATTCGATGAAGAAAAATAAACTTGAATTAGTGTATTTACGTGCGTTTATTTGTGTCATAATCATCGTGACACACTTACTAACGCAAATCACTTTAGAAAATGAACAGATGTCTGATAGTTCACTCATATTGCAATATTATATACGCAATATTTTTATTTTCGGCACCCCTAGTTTTATAATATTGTCTCAATTATTAACAACATTAAATTACGAATCAGTAACTATAAATTATCTTTTTTCAAGATTTAAGTATATTTTTATTCCATATCTTTTAATCGGCTTGTTCTATAGTTATAGTGAATCACTTATCACCGCTTCTTCTTTTAAAAAGCAGTTTATCGAAAATGTTGTTTTAGGACAATGGTATGGCTATTTCATTATCATAATTATGCAGTTCTTTGTTCTATCTTATATCATTTACAAAATTAATTTTAGATTGTTCAATAGTAAAATTTTGCTGCTTTTAGCATTTATAGTCCAACAATCTTATCTACATTATTTTTTGAATAATGACACTTTTCATCAATTCATGACTCATTATTATCCATTAAGCGAAAATACAATGATATTAGGATGGATATTCTACTTTTTCTTAGGTGGTTACATTGGCTATAATTATGAAAAAATATTATCTTTCTTAGAAAAATATTTAATTATAGTTATTATGTTAACTTTAGGCGCATATGTTTTATTTATCGCTGTTTCCGGTAGTGATTATTGGAATGTCACAAGCTTTACTTATACGTTAACATTATATAATAGTGTCATGTTCTTCTTATTACTAGGAGTCTGTATGCACTTTAAAACTATGTTATTAAATACTATTAAAGCTATTAGTGCATTTTCCTTTTTCATTTATTTGTTGCACCCAATTATCTTAGATTCTCTTTTTGCTTACACCAACATATTTGAAGATAATACAATTGTTTTCTTGGCGATTTCACTTTTAATGATTCTAGGAATTTGTATAGGCGTCGGAATGATGTTAAGAGAGTTTTATATATTCAGATTTGTAATTGGAAAACAACCGTACAAGTTACAATTTGACCAATACCAGCCTAACTGGAATTAATAAAAAAAGTCCCTTATTCAAGCTATGGCTTATGTATGTGCTTGAATAAGGGATTTTATCTTACTATAGTTTCACATTATGAAAATAAATTTTTTAATATTCTGTATAAAGAGCCTAATAATTGAAAGAAATCACCTGTCATGTATCTCACTCCTATCTATATAAGATTACGTTAGGTTTATACCCTATATCATTTTATTTATTTGTTGATGTTAATTGTTCACTTTGTACTAAATCATCAGCAAGACCATGCCAAAACTGTTGCAATTCATCTCTAGTACGTTTTGTATCTGTACTGTCTTGTCCTACAAAGTCTACATGATCCCAGTCATGTTTTGTTGGAGTTACTTGCCATACACCTTTTTGATTTTTATCTGTAGCTTCAACATATTTTTGATTAAATGGATGTTGTGAAGAAATGACTGAAACAAGTCCATCATTTTCTCTCCATTCTTTCTCTTTAGCTTTTCCAATTAAATTACCAGTAATTGTAAATGGTAAGAACATGTTAAGATCAGCTTTTTGTTTTCCTGCCAATGTTTTATGCGTTGACTCGCCAGTATAAGTTTTATATACAATATTAGGATTTAATGATGTTTTTCGGTTTAAATCTGTTGCGCCATCGCGTGTTAAATCGTGTAAACCACTATCTTTTGATTTCCATAGTTTTGAATTTTGAACACGTTTAACATATTGAATATATGATTCGTTTGGTTTTTGTTTTAATCCCCAGTGTTCTAACCCAAAGTCTACACGTGAATCTTTATTACCATACATTTTACCTACATCATATGCAAGTTGACGTACAATTGCTTCGTTACCTAATAAGTCTGACGCATGCGTACCATTATGTGGTGTACCGAGTGTTGTAATAGATGACACCATATTGTCGTGGCCACCTTGGAATAATGGAGAAATTTCCCCACCATGTTGTTTTTGATATTCAACTTCTTCTGGATTACCATGTCTCAATAGCTCTTCTAATTGGCGAATTGTTTGACCACCCATACTATGACCAACTAAATGTATTTTTTGACCTGGTTTCCAATCTTTATACACACCTTCATAGGTTTTACCGTAACGCTCATGACCATATTTAGCTGCGTGTGCTGCACCATAGTCAACACGTCCACCTTTGATGTAGTAGTATAACTCAACAGCACGGTCATAGTTACTACCAAATGCACTTATACTTGCTTCATAAGCCTCATATCCATTTTCTTCTAAATCTTGGCGAATATTCATTTTATCGCCCCCCAATAATGCGTTAGCACTGATGGGTTGATATCGTCTGTAAATCCATTGAAACCATGTACTAAAATAATTGGATCATTATTTTTATATTGTTTTTGTTTTGCTGATTTATTTGTTTGATCCTCATTTTTTTCACTTACTTGTTGCTTAGACTGTTTATTAGTTGTAGCAACAGCATTACTTTCTAAATTAGCGAGACCATCATGAGACCCTTTATCATTTTTAGAAGATTTATCTTTATCTGTAGTTGGATTCGCTTGCTTGTCAACTTTAAGAGGTTCCTCTTTACTATTTAAATTAAATGTTTCAACTTTGTCGTCATCGTTCTTAGCAGTCACTTGTTGAGTGTCGTTTTTTACTTCTTTGTTTACCTCTTCTGTTGATTGGCTATCTTTTGATTGATTTTGACCTGTTGCTCGTAGTAAATCAGTAGTTTTAGATGATTGTGTATCTTGTTTACTCAAATTCTCTTTTTGAGAGTCTTCTTGTTGGGCAGTTGTATTATCAAGTTGTGAAGGTTTAGTTTTCACATCTTCATTGGACTGTGCTGCTTTTGAGTGTAAAGTTTGATTGTTTTCACTAGCATGCTTTTCCAGTTCAACTTGTTCTTGTTGTGGTTTCTCTTCGGAATGTTTTTTAACAAATGCTTCATTCTCTTTATTTTGTTCAACTACAGATTCAGATTTATTGTCGTTTTGAGAATCTTTTTGTTGCTGAATCAAATCCTCATTTTTTGGTGTTTCGTTATGTAAGCTTTCATTTTCAGTAATAGAATCAACATTACTTTTCTCATTAACATTCTTATTTTGCGTTGATTGTTGTTCACTTAACTTTTCATTTTCATCCCCAATAGATTGTGTTGTGCTATTTTCAACAGTTCCCTTATCCTGTTGTTGCTCAGCTGCCTGAGCTGATCCTCCACCCATAAATAATAATGCTGCAATCAGAATGGATGATGCACCTACGCTAAATTTACGAATACTGTATTTATTTTGTCTTGTCTTCACAATTAGCACCTCTATCTATTTGTTTATTTTAAAATGAAATTTTTCTCGGTAATTTGTTAGATGAAAATATTAATAATCATACGTGGTATAAATCCGAAAATTTTACTAAAAATGGGTTTGATTGCTTCCATAACTATCTCCTTCCTACCAAAGGTAAACGCTTCCATAATCGTTCAAAAAAATTAAAATTATAAAAATAATTTTAATAGGTCATAAAAGAATAATTCACTTATCTACTTTGGTTTGATTTGATTAATATATTACATCGATGTTCACAATTTGTCAACAATTACATGCAATTTAATTATTTATCATACTAATATTAAATCTAAAGAAATGATGGTAATCTATATATACTATAAAATAAAAAATATCGATTTATATAAAAACAAAGGATGATTAGTAATGGATATACAAAAGTTTGAATCTTATTTAAAAATTAAGCATTCATATTATTCAAACCCTTCTCTTGAAGCATTGAATTACTATGTAAGACGCTTTATGATAACTGTGCCATTTGAAAATATTAATGTTCAAAACAAGATTCCTATCTCAATCGATATCAAAGATTTATACAATAAAATTGTTATTCAACGGCGTGGCGGTTTTTGCTATGAATTAAATCATTTGTTTGCTACGTATTTAGAACATAAAGGCTTCCACGTCACTCGTGCTGCGGCAACAGTTCACACACCAAATGGTGGGCGTAGTCCTGAAGGCTCGCATATGTCACTTTACGTTAATATCGAAGGAACACTTTATATTACTGATGTTGGATTTGGTGATTTACCTACAAGTATTATCGAGATAGGTTCTAAAACACAATTCATTCCAACATATGATAAAAATGGAGTTTACTGTGCTGTTTGGATTAATGACAATCAATATGCCTTACAGAAGCTTAGACAAAATAAATGGATGACACTCTATGAAGCGCATTTAAAACCTCAAAGCATTAAAGACTTTAAAGATAAAATAAGCTACAATGAGCATCATCCTCATTCTATTTTTGTACGACATTTGCTTATTACACAACCACAATCGTTTGGACGTGCAACAATGACTTATCATTCTTTAACTTTAAGCAATGACAGTACTAAACATAAATATGACGTTACTACCAATAACTACAAGTATTTTTTAAAAAAATATTTTAATTTAAATGTATCAATCATCCCATTTGAACCATAAATAGGATGAAATATCACTCACTTTCATCCTATTTTTAATAATTGATTTATAAGATTCATTGAATAAATTCCCTATTTTAGATTAATTAAAATTCTAAATTATACTACCTTACCATTCTCGAACCTCTTTGCGCTCGCCTTTAAAATTATTTCTTTTTTGATGGCGATGCGCTAGTACCTGTTCTACTTCTGAAAATGGAATATCTAAACTATGTAGTAACACAAAAAGGTGATACATGACATCTGCTGTTTCATTAATAACTTCTTCACGATTATGTTTTATCGCACCTATCACAACTTCAAATGCCTCTTCACCAAATTTCTTGGATATTTTCTCGATGCCTTCCTTTAACAAATATTGAGTGTAAGAGTTAGATTGATTGGCTTTAGCACTTTGATGAATCGTTTGTGCTAAAGCTTGAATTTTAAAACGTGATTCAATTTCACTATTAAAACAACTCAGACTTCCAGTGTGACATGTAGGACCTTGTGGCATCACTTTGATTAAGATCGCATCTTGATCACAATCTAGATGAATACTCTCAACGTGTTGGAAATGACCAGAAGTTTCACCTTTAGTCCACAAACGTTGTTTAGATCTAGAGAAGAAGGTTACTTTCTTTTCTTTCAGAGTTTTTTGATAAGCTTCTTCATTCATATATCCCAACATTAATACGCTATCCGTTTGTGCATGTTGCAAAATTACTGGTACTAATCCTTTAGAAAAGTCTATAAGTTTATTCATCTCACGAGGATACCTCCTTCACGCATTTTATCTTTAATTTCTGCCACTGTAGTTTCTTGATCATGTAAAATACTTGCTGCTAAACCTGCCGAAACATCTGTTTGTTGAAATAATTCAACAAAATGTTGTGCATTTCCTCCACCCCCAGAGGCGATAATCGGAATATTAACTAATTGTTTAATTTTTGCTAAATGTTCAATATCAAAACCTTGTTTCATTCCATCATGATGCATGCTAGTTATAAGCAATTCCCCAGCACCTAAATGCTCTACTTCTTGTACCCAATCATATACACTGACATCAGTTAGTTTTTTACCACCGTGCGTAGTACAGAAATAATCCTCTCTGTCTTTATCATAAAAGCTATCAATAGCAATACAAATACATTGACGACCAAATTTCTCGCTTGCTTGTCGAATTAATTCTGGATGTTTTAAAGCGCTTGAATTGAGTGATATTTTATCTGCTCCGTGATTTAATAGTTGTGTAATATCATCTAAATTTTGAATCCCTCCTCCTACTGTCAAAGGGATAAATAATTGTTTTGCCGTTGCTTCTATCACTTCTATCATAAGATCATGTCCTGCTTCCGTCTTCGAAATATCAAGAAAGACTAGTTCATCTGCACCGGCTTCATTATAATAAAGAGCCAAATCAACTGGATTACCGATATCTCTTAATGACTGGAACTGGATACCCTTTACGACGCGTCCATCTTTAACATCTAAACATGGAATCACTCTTTTTTTAATCAAGATAATCCCTCCCAGAATTCATCCAGATGTGCTGCTTTTCCTACAATAGCAGCATGAACATTTAACGATTCTAATCGAAACAAGTCTTCTTGATGTCTAATACCTCCTGAAGCAATCACAGGTAACGATGTATAAAGTGCGAGACGACCTGTCAAATCAAAATTAGGTCCAGAAAGTTTCCCATCTTTCGAAATATCGGTATAAATCACACCACCCAAAGGTAAATGCTCAATTTTGGCAACATAATCAAATAAATTGAGTTTAGCATCCTCTTTCCATCCATTAATCTTTATTTTCTCTCCAAAAGCATCTACAGATAAGTAGAGTTTATTTGGAAATTGATGTGTCATATGTGTTAACCACTCTATATCTTGGATACCTTTTGTACCTACAATACAATAGTCTATTCCTGAATGAATATAATTTTCAATTGTTTGTTTTGAACGAATGCCGCCACCCACTTCTATAGGCTTAGTGGTCAACTTTCTTAAGGAACGGATGTAGTCGAATTCTTTTACCTCTTTTGCTTTAGCCCCAATTAAATCTACAATATGTATACGTTTCACACATTTAAATTGACTATAAAATCGGATACTGTCTTCTACAGATTTTTCCATTTTTTCTTTTGAATCATATTTGCCTTCTGTTAATCGAACACTTGTTGAATTAATTAAATCAATAGCTGGCCATAAATCAATCATTAATAAACCCTCCTTTAAGCGCTTGATTTAGAATCTCTAATCCATACGTTCCACTTTTTTCAGGATGAAACTGGATACCTATATAATTTCGGTATTGAATGACTCCCGGAATCTTTGTACCATAGTCAGCATAAGCTACTACATATTCTGACATTTCTGCTTGATATGAATGAACAAAATACACATCACTTTGCAGTAAGGGATGTGTACTCTTTAATTCATTCCAACCCAAATGAGGAATAGGATGAGATGATTGGATTGGCACTATATTTCCCGGGACAAGTTCCAATCCACTAACGTCACCTTCTGCGCTATGTTGAAAAAGTAATTGCATACCTAAACATATTCCAATTATCGGTTTATCATGTATATTTTTAAGCATATCTTTAATGCTTTTTTCTTCTATAGAATGCATCGCATCCTGAAAATGTCCAACACCTGGAAGTACGATAGCTTCAGCTTTTTGCACGTCTTTATCATCACATGTCAAAATCACATCATATCCTAAATGTTGAATTGCTCGAGTGACGTTACTTATGTTTCCCAATCCATAATCAATAATCGCAATCATTCAATTACTCCTTTAGACGATGGAATACGTCCATCTTCATTTTGTGCAAGAGAAATCTTTAATGCTCTTGCAAAAGATTTAAATATTGCCTCAATCTCATGATGTGTATTTCCACCTCTTAATAAGTCAATGTGAACGGTTAATCGCGCATTAATTATCAATGCTCTAAAAAATTCTTCAACTAGTTCAGTGTCAAAAGTTCCTACCTTTTGAGCGCTCAACTTGCTATTAAATGAGAAATATGGACGACCACTAATGTCCACTACTGTTCGAGCAAGCGCCTCATCCATGGGTACATATGAGCAACCATATCTTGTAAAACTTTGTTGAGTCTTTATTAATTCAAGAAGTAATTGTCCAATAACTATACCTATATCTTCAGTTATATGATGATCATCAACATACGTATCTCCAGTGGCCTCAATAGATAAAGTTAATCCACTATGAAAAGTAAATAGCGTTAACATATGATCTAAAAATCCTACACCAGTATTAATATGAGATTGTGTTCCGTTATTAGCCAGTGAAATATTAAGCTGAGTTTCTTCAGTGTTTCTTTTGATTTGATAGTTCATAACATACGCTCCATTTCTTCACTATTTTTCCAGTAGAAGAAGTTGTTCTTCTGTAGCAATAGAGTAACGAACATACGCTTTCATTTTTATTAACAGATATCGTAATAACCTATCTTTATCGGCGTACGTGAATCGATTTTTCATGATTAAATAAAGATTCTATATGTGCAATATGCTCAGCTGATTCTGCCACTTCGTTAAATGTTTTTTGTGATAAATGAATGACTGAATGTCGTGTCATAAAGTCATTCACAGAAAGCCCATTTGTAAATCTAGCTGTTTGATTAGTAGGAAGTACATGACTTGGACCTGCCACATAGTCCCCAATAACTTCAGGAGAAAAATGACCTAAAAAAAGTGCGCCTACATATTTAACTTTATCTATATACATTTCAGGTGCTCGAGTTTGAATAGATGCATGTTCAGGTGCAATCGTGTTCATAATTAAACATGCTTCTTCAGTATCTTGAGCTAATATTAGATAATGATGGTTAGCAATACTTTGTGATATGATATCTTGCCGTTCAACATACTGAAGTTTCTCTTGTATTATAGTGTTCAATTGATTAAGTACCTTTTCATTTTCACTAATCACATAAGTACAAGCCATTTCATCATGTTCTGCTTGTGCAAATACGTCATAAGCGATTGCGTCTAAGTCAGCACTTTCGTCTATAATCAAGGCTATTTCTGTCGGTCCTGCGATTTGGTCTATGCCTACTTGACCGAATACAAACTTTTTGGCATAAGCAACATATTGATTCCCTGGACCTACGATTTTGTCGACTTTTTTTATAGTTTCCGTGCCATAAGTTAGCGCCGCAATACTTTGTGCTCCACCGACTTGATAAACATGATGAACGCCTGTAATGTAACAAGCGGCTAACACCTCTTGACATATACCGCTATTTTGAGGTGGGGTAACAACAGTAATCTCATTAACACCTGCTACTTGAGCAAGTGTTGCAGTCATTAATACTGTAGACGGATAGCTAGCCTTACCTCCCGGCACATAAATACCTACACGTTCGATAGGATGGTATCGTTCATAACATTCAGTTTGTTGAGATGATTCCTGTTTTACCTTAATATTTTCTTGGTACACTTTAATTCTCTGATAGCTTTGCTCTAATGCATCTCGTGTTTCATTATCTAGCATGTCGTATGCATTTTTTAGTTGGCTTTGCTCTAATTCAAGCTTCTCAGTTTCCACTTGATCAAATTGTAAATTATAATTTTTTAAAGCTTTATCTCCCTGTAATTTAACTTCTTCACAAATCTGACTCACTATCTCGTACAAAGATTCATCTAGAGATTCAACATTATTAAATTCTTTTAAAAATTGTTGTGCGCTAAGCATAGTTAATAGACACTCCTAACTGCTTGATTAGTCTCTCTATTTCAGATGATTGCTTAAAATATGATTCTTTATTTGTAATTAACTTAGCGTTAATTTCACTGATATGCTTTTTCTCAACGAGCCCGTTAGCTGTAAGCGTAGAACCAGTTTGTACAATATCTACAATAGCATCAACCATATCCACTACACATGACAATTCAACTGAACCGTTAAGGTGAATCACTTCTACATCCATACCTTCTTTATTAAAGAATTGAGTAGCTGTATGTACATAGCTTGTTGCTACTTTTTTATAGCGAGATGTTTCTGGCTTTGCCGCCAACGCAAAATGACATTTACCAAATGGCAAATCGAGTAATTTATTAATATTATATTTTTGACCATTCAGAATATCACTTCCCACTATTCCTACATCAGCAATACCTTGTTCTACATAAGTAGGCACATCGCTTCCTTTAACTAAAATCATTTCAATGTTGTCGACTGTAAGCAATAACTGTCGCTGTCTATTTAAAAGTACAGTTGCAATATCTATCTGATTAACTTGTTGTAAATATTCGATAAAACTCTTTAATAAACGACCCTTTGCTAATGCAACTCGTAACATGGCGTTTCACCTCACCTTTTATAATTAAAGTGTTAATCCTAAACCAAAACCTTCTAGTGAACCGTGATAATATCCACCTGTCAAAACGCTATGAGCAGTATTTTTAAGATGACATTTTATAAAAATACCTTTGTAATAAGATCTAGGCGCTTGTGCAGTTACATCAAGGTGGATTTCAGTAATCCCATGATCAGTAAACCATTGTGACCAAGATTGAATTGCCACCATTGCAGGGTGTCGCTCTGGTAAATAATGAGAGAGTATTTTAAGTTGATTTAATGTGTTCTCTTTAAGAATTTGAATGATGGGATGATTGAAAGTTAGTGTTTGAATAAGCCCTGATAAATTACGTTCTTCTATCATCTCCATAACTTCTCTAGTTTGATGATTTTTCTCTAAAAGTGCATCAATCAATTGATAGTGACCTAAAATGATAAATTGAATGTCATCATGAAGTACGTTTTGAATAAAATATTGGAAATCTAAGAAATTTTGAGTGATATTATCAAATTGTGGCTCGTAATTCTCAATGCCGACTTGCTTTATAACTCTGTTATCTCTGATAATATCCCCTGCATAAGCTACTTTTTTAAAATGTGTTGGATAGTTCGAATAATATCTGAATAATTGATCGGTAAAATCATTTCTTAATGCATAGATAGATTTATTTTGTTGCCAAAAGCTTCTTTCATCCATTTGTTGCAAATCTTCATGAGTCAATCGTTGCCAATCCAATTCTTCAATTAAGTTAAAATCTACAACATTATATTTTTGTTGATGAAAAAACTTTAAAAAACGTAATTCCTTTTCTTTCATTGAAATGATGGTATTGTTCATACTTAAGCCACCCCTCCCTCACGCCGAATTCTTTAGTTCGATAATACATTAAAGTAAAAATGTAGTAATACACTAACATGTTACAAGTTATCTGACAAGTATTTTTCAGAAAATTCTTTCTTTTATAATGAAATCTTTCTACGTTCTTAATTATCAATTTTCAATTAAAATAAAAACCTCTTGCAAAGTAACTAATACTTTACAAGAGGCATATATTATTGATCAGTATTAAAATTTCAGTTATTGCTAGGTTGTAAATTCATCATGGCACCAAATTCTTGTTGACAGTGGGTAAATGATACGAATGCTAACAATTCTACAATTTCTATATCAGTTAGTGTCTTTGTTAAAACCTGTATTGTAGATTGTGGAACCCGTCCATTTTGTGACACATAAACATCAACAAAACCTATGCAAACTAAAGATTTTTCATCGGTAAATTTCTTATTGGGTTTTCCTTTAGATTTGCAGTATAGACAACCACTGTTTTGAGCTAGTATTTTCCTAATTTCTTCTTTTAAATCAACAGATAATTGCCCCTCATTTTTTAATATATCTTCCAATGCATTCCATTTTTCTTGAACACTAGGGAGATGTCCGAGAAGTTTGTCAAAAGAAGTATCACCACGATGAGATAAGTTAATTATAGCCATCTAATCACCTCTTATTTATTTTAATTAATCAAACACCAGTGATGAATGCTATAATTAAAGTAAATTTATAGTTTACTTATTAATAATAAGGAGATTTGCCCATTGGACCTAACAAATCAAAAAATCCTACACTTACTTGAGCAAAATAGTAAGCTATCGCTTTCTGAAATTGGAAAGGAAGTAAATTTATCTACACCCTCTGTTCGAGAACGAATCTATAAACTTATTGATTCGAAAATCATTGAACGATATACAATCGATATTAATTACGATGCATTAGGTTTCGATATTAATGTTTTGATAGAAGTAACTATAAAAAATAACCTATATAAAGATTTCAAAGCATTTATTTCAGTTCAAAACAATGTTGATTTTTGCTATAGAATTTCTGGAGATAGTTGCTTTATATTTAAAGCGCATTTTAAAAAGATGAGCGAAGTCGAAACACTCATCAACGAAATCCAATATTATGGTCATACAAAAACACATTTTATATTTTCAGAAACAAAATAGTGTTTTATAATTTATCAATATTGTCGTTTATGTAATACTATATAAAGAAATGTAAAAACACAATTGGGTTGGTAGTCCCAATGCAAATTACTTATATTTGTCAGTAACCTTCCTCCTCAGGTCGTCCATCATTTCAATTTTAAATTGAGGAGGGACTTATCTATGAAATTATCTATTTTTCATGATGGTCAATTTTTTGTAGGTGTCGTTGAATACCAAGAAGGCTTCATTCATAAATATCTAAAAGTTACATTTGGCAATGAACCTAGCGATGAAACAGTGTTACGATTCATAACTTTTAAACTTATTCCTTTATTAAATCAAACACACGGTAAGAAGAAACCTATTCAAAAGCATAAAAAGATTAATCCAAAACGTTTACAACGTAAAATCGCTAAAGAACAAAAAGAGACCAATTTAACTACATTTGCTCAACAAGCGATTAAAGAAGAACAAGAGTTGAATAAGCTAAAGAGTAAAAAACTTCAGCGATTAGAAAAAGAACGACACAGACAATACAAAAGAATGTTAAAAAGAAAAAAAGCACATGAAAAGCACAAAGGTCACTAATTTTAATTGAGTCTGCCACATATATTAAATGTGTTGCAGGCTCAAAACTTTTTCAAGTTAATATAGATAACTTAAATCTACCAATTTGAAGTTAATCATTTCTTCATTTTTAATTACTCATAAAAACTACGAATTCATCATGCTTTTAGTTATTATCCAACGCTTGTAGGTTAAAAAAACAACGATCTCCTTTATTAATTACATCGTCCCAGTTAGCATCATAATTATATCCGAGTTTTTGTGCTAATTTAATAGAATTTGTATTATATTGATTTGTTCGAATTAATTTTGGTGTTATGGTATCATGCTTTTTTAAATGACGGGCAATCTCCTCCATTGACTCAAAAGCTAAACCAACACCAGTATACGATGGAAAGATTCTATAATACGCATTAAGAAACTGTTGTTGATGAATTGTACGATACTCAAATCCCGCTATCCCCACTACTTCGTGATTATCTCTCATAATTAAAATGAAGTAACCAAATTGATATTCATCCCAATGCCTCATCCATCCTTTAATAAAATCTTGGGTTGCTACTTTATTCTGATGAATACCTTTAGGTGTATACTTTGTAGCTACCTTATTTGTATGCAATTGATAAAGTTCATCTGTATAACTCAAATTAGGCTTCACTAGCTTTAATCTATGTGTTTCTAACATCTACATCCCTCTTTCCAATAAATTATTCAATTGTAGATAACTTAATATTGTTTACGCACTCTTTTCACTATTGAGAAGAGTATATATTGTATTTAGACTTACGTCAGTCTCACCCAAAAAATTCACATAACATTCAATTTTGACACTATAGTTCACCTTAAATTTATACTTATTTACTAGTAAATGTGTCTAATCAATGATCATATTGTGTCTAAAATATTACAAAATGGAATAGGTAGTATTATAAATATGTATTTTTGTTATATAGCCTATCGTCTTATAATAGGAATCAGCGCAATAATTTAATTATTTTTGCACGAATTCTTAAACCAAAGAAAGGTGAGCAAAAAAATGGCTAATAAAGAGTCAAAAAATGTTGTTATTATTGGCGCTGGTGTCTTAAGTACGACATTTGGTTCTATGATTAAAGAATTAGAACCTGATTGGAACATCAAACTCTATGAACGCTTAGATCGTCCAGGTATTGAAAGTTCTAACGAAAGAAACAATGCCGGTACAGGACATGCGGCGTTATGTGAATTGAACTATACAGTACAACAACCTGATGGTTCAATTGATATAGAAAAAGCCAAAGAAATCAACGAACAATTCGAGATTTCAAAACAATTCTGGGGTCACTTAGTAAAAAGTGGTAACATCAGTAACCCTAGAGATTTCATTAATCCACTTCCTCACATTAGTTTCGTAAGAGGTAAAAATAACGTTAAATTCTTAAAAAACCGTTACGAAGCAATGCGTAACTTCCCTATGTTCGATAACATCGAATATACAGAAGATATCGAAGAAATGAGAAAATGGATGCCATTAATGATGACAGGTCGTACTGGTAACGAAATCATGGCGGCTAGTAAAATCGACGAAGGTACAGATGTTAACTACGGTGAATTAACTCGTAAAATGGCAAAAAGTATTGAAAAACATCCAAATGCTGATGTTCAATACAACCACGAAGTAATTAATTTCAATCGTCGTAAAGACGGTATTTGGGAAGTTAAAGTTAAAAACCGTAATTCTGGAGACGTTGAAACTGTTCTAGCTGATTATGTATTTATCGGTGCAGGCGGTGGCGCTATTCCACTATTACAAAAAACTGGTATCCCAGAAAGTAAACATCTTGGTGGATTCCCTATTAGTGGTCAGTTCTTAATTTGTACAAACCCTGATGTAATTAATGAACATGACGTCAAAGTATATGGTAAAGAACCACCAGGCACACCTCCAATGACTGTACCACATTTAGATACACGTTATATCGATGGTGAAAGAACATTATTATTTGGACCATTTGCAAATATTGGCCCTAAATTCTTAAGAAACGGTTCTAACTTAGACTTATTCAAATCAGTTAAACCTTATAACATCACAACATTACTAGCATCTGCAGTTAAAAACTTACCTTTAATCAAATACTCTATCGACCAAGTATTAATGACTAAAGAAGGTTGTATGAACCATCTACGCACGTTCTACCCTGAAGCTCGTGACGAAGATTGGCAATTATACACTGCAGGTAAACGTGTTCAAGTTATCAAAGATACTAAAGAACACGGTAAAGGATTCATTCAATTTGGTACAGAAGTTGTTAACTCTAAAGACCACTCTGTTATCGCACTATTGGGTGAATCACCTGGAGCATCAACTTCAGTATCAGTAGCCCTAGAAGTTTTAGAGAAAAACTTTGCTGAGTATGAAAAAGATTGGACTCCAAAATTACAAAAAATGATCCCATCATATGGTAAATCTCTTATCGATGATGTTAAGTTAATGAGAGCAACTCGTAAACAAACATCTAAAGATTTAGAATTAAATTATTACGAATCTAAATAAAATACTTTCCCTGTAAAATATAAAAATGATGAAGAGAAAATAAATAAGTATAAAATATTTCTCCCTATACTCAAAACCTTAATTAATATTAAATTAGAGTAAATAAATTTAGAAACAAAATTAACCCCTACCCCTGATACCTCCAACGAAGTCGAGCCAACTTCGTTGGAGGATTTTTTATATTCTTTCTTAGCGAATTAAGTATCTGTCACAGTAGGTATCTAACAAATCAGCGATACAGCAAAATTTATAAGTTGTCCTTTTTTAAACTCAATAATTTAAAATAACTAATCACACGATTCCGTCACAATTTATTTTTTATAAACACCGTTTCTATATAAAAAACAAACTTGCCTCTCTTTATATAAAAACAAACTCAAATATCATCTCATTATACATTTTTAAAAACGTAGTTTAACCCATTCACTCTTTATATAAATATGTTCATTGTACTAAGGGGTATTTGAAATTCCATGTTGCAAGTCATCATAGATACGAAGAAGTCTATGAATTGATTTAATTTCAGAATATAATCGAACGGAACCTTCAACAATTTCATAACTCTACTATAAAAAACACCCGTCCTAAGACGAGTGAAAAAAAAAAGAGTTAGAAATAAAAGGAAACTAAACATAAAAAGAACAATATAATAGATGATGGTCAATTGATGTATTATATGAGGTATTGAAGAATTTTCACTTTGTTTGCACTTCAAATAAAATAGACAGGGACGGATATGTCCATCTTATATTCATCCAACCATCATCTCTATATCGTTCCTAAATCGTAAAAATTACGATTTAATGTTATGTTACTTTCTTCTAATTGCAATGTCAAATGAAAATGTATGTGTTTAATTATTTTTTGAGACATACGTTATTTTACTTCAGTATTAAATGAAATATTTTTAGTTTATAATTCAATAATCCTCACTATGAGCAACCTCAAATCAACAATCACATGTTCTTTTTTATATTTATGTGAAATTTCACAACATTTTTCTGGAAGATATATTTACTGTTGATTGCCAAATATCATCATTCTCTTATGTATACTTCATTTCTTTTTAACGAATATAGTAATATAGACACACTAAAAAAGTTTAAAAAGCCGTAAATTTAATGAGAGCAAAAAAATTGATAAGTCATCTTACTGTATCTAGAATAACAAGTACAAGAAACGTAATTATTGTAATAAAGAGAGAAGGGGTTATAATAATGACAAAATTTAACTTTGATCAAGTTCACAGTGATATTCAGTTTAAAATTAAACATCTTATGGTGTCCCAAGTAAAAGGAACATTTAAGCAATTCGATGTTCAATTAGATGGAGATATTAATGATTTAACTTCACTAAAAGCAACAGCTACTATTATTCCAAGTTCAATTGACACTCAAAATGAGGACAGAGACAACCATTTAAGATCAAACGATTTCTTTGGTACAGAAGACAACGATAAAATGACATTTGTAACTAAAGAAATTAACGAAAATCAAGTAGTTGGAGATTTGACAATTAAAGGTGAAACTCATGAAGAGACATTTGATGTTGAATTTAATGGTGTAAGTAAAAATCCAATGAATGGACAACAAGTCACTGGTTTTATCGTTAGTGGAACAATTAACCGCGAAAAATATGGTATTAATTTTAACCAAGCTTTAGAAACTGGTGGCGTGATGTTAGGTAAAAACGTAAAATTTGAAGCATCAGCAGAATTTAGCATCGACAATTAAACGATTTGTTATAGAAAATTTTCTTAAGCTTTTATCTTTAACAGTAAAATACAAGAACACATATTATAAATGCCTGGGACACATTAAATGTCTCAGGCATATTTATTTATGGCAATCGTTGCATTAATAGAAAATACAATGAGTTGTATCAAATTTTCAAATTAAGCTATACGAGTGAGGAACATAAAGTTTTATTCAACCTTTGTTCTACTTCTTTTATTTATACATAACAACTTATTCTATACGCTTTTTCAAGAGTTTATTGAAATTGATAACTCTCATATCCTTTAGCAAAACCATTAACTGTATAAAGCATAGATCCACCTTCAGAATGGTTTTCAATATCATTAGTACAAATTATAAGTTGATTTGTACCAGGTATAAATTGTGGATGTGTTGTACGTAACATCTTTCCATCATCACGTCCTGGCATTAAAATTTGACCTATAGGATAACCTCTCTTATTGAAAACTAATACACGTCCTTGGCCATACATAGCCACATATAAATTATCATTACTATCAATACAACAAGAATCCGGTCCTTCATGACCTGTAAAATAATATGGTATTGTCGCTCCAAATGGTGCAATAGTCACGCCATCATCCTCTAATGCGATTCGGTGAAGTCGATTAGTTGTAGTTTCAGTTACCCATAGCACTTTTTCATCCGTACTTAAAGCAATACCATTCGCCACAGAAATATTTTGAATAATTGGCGTAACCGTCTTAAAGTCTGGATCTACATAGTAAACACCGCCCAAAGGTTGTGTAGAATACCCTCTAAAATCAGTGAAATAAAATCCGCCTTTACTGTCAAAAACCATGTCATCAATACAATATTCTGTATTTAAATCAGAAATAATTTCTTCTATTTGTTCACCTTTTTCTGTTGTCGCAAATATGCCTCCAGTTGTCTTAAAATCACCTAGATAACAGATAAATAAACGACCATCTTTATGTACTTTAATCGCTGCCGGATTATCTTTAACAGACTGAAATTTTGTTGTAACCTCTTTTGTTGCGGGATTAACTTTAAAAATATTCCCTTCAAACACGTCTAATAAGAATAACTGACCTTCGCGATTAAAATTAAGTCCTTCTAGTTGTAACCCTTTATCTGAAATTTTCACCCACGGCTCTGCTGTTACCGTTTGCAATTCACTTTCTGACACAATTGGCACTGCACTTTCTGATTTACCAGTATATTTTAATGTTGGTAATTTTTGATTTGCCATCGATTGAATCCCTCTCTTTATTCAGTGACTTTATTCTCATTTTATAAAAATTTATATTAAATGTCATTATAGCTACACGACTACACTTTTATTCATATATGAAAACCACCACATCTTATATCGGTCAAATGACGGATTTATAGGCTATCTTATTGAAAGCAATTCTCATTTTGATACAATATTAAAATGTCTAATTTTTAAACTTCAATCACTATCATTTTTTTATATAACTTCAAATACTTTTAAATTAACTAAAATTGACTAAAGAGGAGCACAGATTTATGGATTATAGAGTACTACTTTATTATAAATATGTAACTATAGATGACCCTGAAACTTTTGCAGCCGAACATTTGAAATTTTGTAAGGAACATCATTTAAAAGGAAGAATACTAGTTTCAACGGAAGGCATTAATGGAACATTATCTGGAACAAAAGAAGATACTGATAAATATATAGAGCATATGCATGCAGATAGTCGTTTTGCTGATTTAACTTTTAAAATTGATGAAGCTGAAAGTCATGCGTTTAAAAAGATGCACGTGCGTCCAAGACGTGAAATTGTTGCACTTGACTTAGAAGAAGATATTAATCCACGTGAAATTACCGGTAAATACTATTCTCCTAAAGAATTTAAAGCCGCACTAGAAGATGAAAATACTGTTATATTAGATGCTCGAAATGATTATGAATACGATTTAGGACATTTCCGTGGAGCTATTCGTCCTGATATAACACGATTCCGTGACTTACCTGAATGGGTGCGTAATAATAAAGAACAACTCGACGGAAAAAATATTGTCACATATTGTACAGGTGGCATTCGTTGTGAAAAATTTTCTGGTTGGTTAGTAAAAGAAGGATTTGAAAACGTAGGTCAGTTGCATGGTGGTATTGCTACATACGGTAAAGACCCTGAAACTAAAGGGCTATATTGGGATGGTAAGATGTATGTATTTGATGAACGTATTAGTGTCGATGTGAATCAAATTGATAAAACAGTCATCGGCAAAGAGCATTTTGATGGTACACCTTGTGAACGTTATATTAATTGTGCAAACCCTGAATGTAATAAACAAATTCTTGTTTCTGAAGAAAATGAAGAAAAATATTTAGGTGCATGTTCGTATGATTGTGCAAAACATGAGCGCAATCGCTACGTTGCCCGTCATCATATTAGCAATGAAGAATGGCAACGTCGTTTAAATAATTTCAAAGATGTGCCTGAACACACACATGCATAATTCAAACACGCCTTTATTGTGAGTTTAACATTTCACATATAAAGGCGTATTTTATATGATTTAAATATCTATAATAACTTTTAACCCTGTTTTTTGACATAAAGAATACGCAAAATGGCATATGTTGATATCATTTATATCACTGATAGTTTTAAAATAAATAATATAATAAGTCTACTTAAGGAGTGTTTGCATGGAAATATTAGTCACAGCATTTGAACCATTTGGAGATGAAAAAATTAATTCTGCACTAGAGGCTGTTAGCCATTTGGAAACTAAAATTGGCTGTCATAAAATTGATCGATTGATACTTCCTACAGTATTTCATGACTCTGCGGATATGATTGCTAAAGTGTTAAAATCTAAAAATTATGATGTTGCTCTAGCTATCGGACAAGCAGGTGGTCGTAGTGAAATCACTCCTGAGCGTGTAGGTATAAATATAGATGACGCACGCATTAAAGATAATCAAGGACACCAACCTATTGATCAAGTTATACGTCACGATGGCGCACCTGCTTATTTTTCTAATTTACCTATCAAAAGAATGACAATGGCAATTCAAAAGGCTGGTCTTCCTAGCAGACTATCTAATTCCGCTGGAACATTTGTATGTAATCATATCTTATATCAACTCGGATATATGGCAGACCATTTTTACCCTGACTTATTATTTGGATTTATACACGTGCCTTTGATTCCTGAACAAACAATCAATCATTCTCAACAATCTTCAATATCCGTTGAAGATATCGTAAAAGGATTAACTGAAGCAATCAAAGCTATCGACTTCGTTGAAGATAACAAGATCGCATTAGGAGAAATCCAATAGTCTCTTAGTTCACTAATCATTCTGTATGTACTTTAAACAGGTGGCCCTGGGAACATCAAGCTCGTTTGACGTTTGCTCACATATGTATTAGCAAAAGCGTGCATGATAAGAATATAGAGTAATTGATGTTCTTTAAATAGCCCATCATTCCCTTCTGCATAAGCATAATCACCAATTTGTTTCCAACTCGCAATTTGTGTATCTCGCTTTATATCTTTGATAGTAGTATGATGTTTCTCATTAGCATGAATATTTAATATTATACCGTCAATTTTTAATATTCCATACGTCTCCTCATAACCATTACTTTGCTTATCAAATAACGCTTCACACTGCCTACCTTTTGAATCATGATATTCAACTTTAAAATGTTTTTTCTCCATATATCGCGATACCTTAATATAAGCTACACTATTATTATTCACATCACATATCTCATATTGATTTAATTTTAAACCTAAGGTCAAATAACCAATACATTTTTGAATAAAATTTTTATACACTTTCGATATCATACCAACAGGTTGCTGAGCGTCATTTTTTATAATTGAAGTCTGCGTTGAGAATCGATTTCTTTTTAAATATTTATACATTTTGTCACCCATCTCGTTAATATCATACTTTTATCATATACAACAGACTTCTCTAAATCAAAATCTCTTTATTATAAAATCATTTTAAATCCAAAAAGTATTTTTGAAAATATTTCTAATTATCTGTATACTTTAAACAAATACTTTGCAAGTTAAAAAGGGATGAATAAAAATATTAAAATGAAAAACAAACGAAAAATAAACAATACGCTTGTTTATACTATCTCTGTTTTAATTATTGTTGTTATTACTCTTATTGCGGGTATCTTTCCTAAAGCATTTGGGATGTATGCGCAGAGCGTTTATGATTGGATTACAAATTGGTTTGGTTGGCTATTCCTTATCATTGTCTTTATTTTAGATGTATTTTTAATATTCTTAGCTTTTTCTAGATATGGTCGATTTAAACTTGGTTCGGATGAAGAAGAACCAGAATTTTCCATGCTATCTTGGATTGGCATGTTATTTTCAGCAGGTCTTGGCGTCGGTATAGTCTTTTGGGGTGTTGCAGAACCTTTAACGCATTATCTCCATTCACCCTTCCCTGGAAAAATTGCAGATCACTCTGAAGAATCAGCACGTGTTGCGATGGGATATACATTCTTCCATTGGGGTATTTCACAATGGTCAATATTTGCAATTTCAGGATTAATCGTTGCATACTTTCAATTTAGAAAACAACGTAACGGGCTTATTTCAACAGCTATGGAACCCGTTTTTGGTGAAGCTTATAAACGTCCTTTCAGGAATATTATTGATATATTAGCTATTATCGCAACCGTCATGGGAATTGCTACGTCGATTGGTTTGGGAATTATGCAAATCGGTGGTGGATTAAACCATCTCTTTGATGTTCCTAATAATAATTTCACTAAAATCTTAATTACTATTTTGATGGTAGCCATATTTTTAGGATCTTCATTAACTGGCTTAAATCACGGTGTAAAATGGTTAAGTAATTTAAATATTTTATTAGGTGCTATTTTACTTATATTTATTTTGATTTTTGGAGATTTAAAATTTATTTTAGAATCATACACACTAGCAATTTCTGATTATTTGCAGCATTTTATAGAATATAGTTTACGCGTAAATCCATACTCAGGAGATGATAGTTGGATTCAACAGTGGACTGTTTTCTATTGGGCTTGGGTTATTTCTTGGTCCCCTTTTATTGGGGGCTTTGTAGCAAGAGTATCTCGAGGACGTACAATTAGAGAATTTGTCGTAGGTGTACTCATTATTCCTCCTCTAATTTCGTTTACATGGATTGCAGGTTTTGGAGGTACAGCTATTAAACTTGCTTTAAATCATAACGACAAGCTTGTTCATATTGTTGATAAAGATTATACTGTTGCCTTGTTTGAATTATTATCACATTTTCCATTGTCGGAAGTCACTAGTTCCTTAGCTATTGTACTTATTTTCATCTTTATTGTAACAAGTGCTGATTCAACTACGCATATTGTTGCAGGTATGGCTACAGGTGGTTCTATCAATCCAACTTTAAAACATAAAGTCCTATGGGGTCTACTTATTGGGGCGATTTCAGTTGCTATGACAATTGCAGGTGGTCTTAAAAGTTTACAAACTGCATCAGTTATTACAGGTCTACCATTCTCTATCATTTTATTATTAATGATATTCTCACTCATGAGGGCTTTAAAAAGAGAACCCATCCATCATTTTAAAATGACATCAATTGATGATGAAAAAGATTACTCTATTTCATTAGAAGAGCGTGAAAAACAGGACGAACAAGATAACAAGTAACACATCTTTAATTAAGTAATGCTATTATTCATTTTCTTTATTATTCTTTTGAACTATGACGCAACGGGAGCGGGACAGAATTCATATTGAATTCGTTGTCCCACTCCCGTTTATCTATGTTTTAAAATAATATTCTCGTTTTTTAATTTGCTATATATAATCATTTATGACAATGTAGCACTTGTGACATACCCATCTTTAACGTGGAAAACGATGTTTCCTTTTCCGACTTGATAACCGTACAAGCCATCTGTCTTACTTGTTTTGTTTTTAGATAATGACGGCTGATAATTATAATTTTTTCCATACTTTTGTTTAACTTGATCTAAAGTAACAGTTCTGGAAGCAATTTTAAATTGTACGTTGTTTGCTTTATTTCCATTAATTTGTTGAAATGTCTGATCGTATATTTTTTTAGTAGCAGTCTTAGATTCAAATTTTTGATTTACCTTAATACCATTAAATGTAACGTTTCCAGCTTTTAAACCTTGATAAAATGAATTGCTAAGTACAAAGTCGCCACCCGATGCAGTATAACCATTATATTTATACCAGTAACTGTGTGCTGTTTGTGCCTTTGCTTCATTAGATACACCATTATGCTCTGTTACGTTTAAACCTAAAACTGCACCTAAAGTAATACCACTTACGACAAATGCTTTTGCAAACCTTTTCATAATGTATCACACTCCTAATATAAAATAATAATGTGTTGCTACACTCAACATATAATATTCCATTAATTATTACAACTATCTATTAATAGGTAAAAAATCTCTTAATGGTTTTTATCGGTGCTCTATCAATCTTTATTTTGAAATTGAATGAGAGCGAAGCTGGGACAAAAAGGTTCAAGATAAGTAAAAAAA
>NZ_KV831360.1:15255-42943 GCF_001837075.1 Staphylococcus sp. HMSC063F05 | reverse complement strand
TTATTTCAATAGAAATTGTCTTTATTTACTTATCGTGGACTTTTTTGTCCCAACTTCTATATTTTTTTATCATCACAATATTATGCCAACTCTGATACATAATCTTATGTTAGAATAGCATATGTAATTTTAAAAAGGTGGCAAAGCTAATGAACAATAAACTAAAAAAAGAAATTATAGACTTTGCTCATTCTATAGGCATTGATAGTATTGGATTTACTACTGCAGATCCTTTTGATGAATTGAAACAAAAATTAGAGGAATACCATGCAAAAGGGTATGCATCGGGTTTTGAGGAATCAAATATATCATTACGTACAGAACCTAAACTAAGCTTACCTAGCGCACGTTCTATTATTGCAATAGCTGTGGGTTATCCTAATAAACTTAAAGGTGCACCAAAAAGTGTTAAAGGTGATCGTAGAGGCATGTTTGCAAGAGCATCATGGGGCCAAGATTATCATAGCATTATGCGTAAGAGACTTGATAAATTAGCTGATTTCATCAAAGAAAAAGTACCTGATGTCGAAATCCAATCGATGGTTGATACCGGTGTATTGTCAGATAGAGCAGTAGCAGAAAGAGCTGGATTAGGATTCACGGGTAGGAATGGATTTGTGATTTCTCCTGAATTAGGGACTTGGTCTTACCTAGGTGAAATGTTAGTAAGTATACCGTTTGAACCTGATGATCCTTTATTAGATAGTTGTGGTGACTGCACAATTTGTGTTGATCGCTGTCCAACAGGTGCACTTGTTGGAAATGGTCAGTTAAATAGCCAAAAATGTATTAGTTTTTTAACTCAAACTAAAGGTTATCTTCAAGATGAATATCGATATAAAATTGGAAATAGATTATATGGGTGTGATACATGTCAACAAGTTTGTCCTAAAAATCGTGGTATTAATACTCAGCATGATGATATTGTCTTGGAACCTGAAATTTTGAAACCACGTCTTGTACCTTTACTTCAAATGAGCAACAAGAAATTTAAAAGTACATATGGGCATTTGGCAGGTGCTTGGAGAGGTAAAAAACCAATACAAAGAAATGCTATTATAGCTTTGGCACATTTTAAAGAAGAAAGTGCTATACCAGAACTAAAAGAAGTTGCATTAAATGATCCAAGACCTATGATTAGAGGTACTGCATATTGGGCAATTGGACAAATTTTAGAGGATGATGCTATATCTTTTATTGATGAGCATTATGAAAATGAGATTGAAGAAGTGCAGCTCGAAATGAAAAAAGGTTTGCAAATGAGGAGAGAACAAAAATGACAAATCATATTGTACTATATCAACCAGAAATACCAGCAAATACAGGAAATATTGCACGTACTTGTGCGGGTACTTTAACCCATCTTCATCTAATTAAACCACTCGGCTTTAGTACGGAAGACAAAATGTTAAAACGTGCAGGACTTGATTATTGGGAGCATGTTAATATTACATATCACGATAGTATTGAGGAATTTTTTGCTAATACAGAAGGTCATTACTATTTATTAACAAAATTTGGTAAACAGACCTACAGCGATTTTAATTTTTCTAATACTAATGAGGATTATTATTTTATCTTTGGTAAAGAAACTACTGGTCTTCCTGAATGGGTTAAGGAGAAATATGCAAAAACAGCTTTAAGAATTCCAATGAGTGACAATATACGCTCTCTTAATCTTTCTAATACTGCTGCTTTACTGATTTACGAAGCTTTGAGACAACAAGATTATCCTAACCTTTCATAATTAACGCTAATAGATAAAGTAAATGCAAGATAAACCCAAGAAATGTTATATTAATTGTGAGCCAATAAAAAATAATAGTTTGATAATTAATACAAAGGGTATACTTTAAATTAAATCGACTTAAATAAAAGAGCAAACTTAGAGGAGTGTAGTTAACATGGCAATGAATTTTAAAGTATTTGATAATAGTGAAAAAGTAGCAGAATATACTGCAGATATTCTACGTAAGCAATTTAATAATAATCCAACTACTATTGCAGGATTTCATTTGAGCAAAGAACATGCACCAGTGTTTGATGAACTTAAGAAAAATGTAGAAAATCATACAGTTGATTTCAGTCAAATAAATATTTTAGATTATGATGATAATCATTCTTATTATGAGGCTTTGGGTGTGCCAACAGGCCAAATTTATTCCATTTCTTACGAAAATGATGCAATTGACTTTATCTCAGATAAGATTAAGACTAAAGAAAATAAAGGCAAACTGACAATGCAAGTCCTTACGATTGATGAAAATGGTAAACTTGACATTAGCGTTCGTCAAGGTTTGATGGAAGCTAGAGAAATTTTCTTAGTTATTACTGGTGCTAATAAACGCGATATGGTAGAAAAACTTTACCGTGAAAATGGTAAGACTAGTTTTGAACCATCGGATTTAAAAGCACACCGTATGGTCAATGTTATCTTAGATAAAGAAGCGGCTGCAGGCTTACCTGAAGACGTAAAAGAGTACTTCACTGCACGTTTTGCATAAAATAAGTTTGTGAGGGATAAATGATGGCGAACAAAAAAGATTCCAAATTAAATTATCATGAAGAAGAAAATGCTATGGTTACCGACTTAGATGATTTAAAAGAATTAGGAAAAGAAATGGAACAGATTTCACAGGAAAATGATGAAGAAAAATTAAATCAATCTCATGATAACGAAGTTCGTTCAGATTTAAAAAAACAGTAAATAGATTTCATAAAAATCCAGTAACTTATCAGTATGTTAAGTTATTGGATTTTTGCATTGTATTATCTTTCACATGATTTGTTGTAAAAATATTCACTCCTTTTGATTGGTTATGATATGATACTTACAGTCATTAACACAAGGAGATTAATTAAATGTTAAGAAAATACTGGATTCACTTTGTCATAGTTACTGTTATAGTGAGTTTGATATCTATAAAAGGTTTTCCACTTGCTTTAGGCGCTTTATACTTGCCACTACTGTTCAAAATTGTACAACTTCAGCTTAATTTATCAAAAGGTCTTATTGATAATGTCAATGTACATACATTTATAAAAAGTAATCAGTCTGGTGTGGTGATCAGTGTGATTTGTTGTCTATTAATAACGGGAGTTTTGACATACACCTTGGATGATTTTTATAATGAATTACCAGGATTTTTAGGTGTTTTAGTAAGTATAAGTCCTGTTACTCTCACTATAGGCGTGATACTATTTGTTTTAACTGCAATTGCTATTGTTCAGGCTACTAAAGCAAAATATCAACAATCTAAGAATTAAATAAGTAAGAAATAATTTAATATATGAGTCATAAATGAACATGAAAAAAATCATTTAGGACTCATTTTTATTTTAATAGGAAAAATTTTCTTTTAAATGTAAACGGTTTATTTCAACATTGCTCATACAATTTAAATAGTGCTATACTACAATTAAACAAAGAACAATAGGGGGAGCGATATAAATGTCAGTCAGAATTGAACATGATACATTTGGAGAAATTGAAGTACCAGAAGACAAATATTGGGGTGCACAGACTGAAAGAAGTAAACGAAATTTTCCAGTCGGCAAAGAGCATATGCCTATACAAGTCATTTGCGGATTTGCTCAACTAAAAAGAGGTGCAGCCTTAGCAAATCATGAATTAGGAAAATTGAGTGATGAAAAAAAGAACGCCATCGTTTATGCTTGTGATCGTATTTTAAATGGAGAACTAGATAATCATTTTCCACTTGTGATTTGGCAAACAGGTAGTGGTACTCAAAGCAATATGAATGTAAATGAAGTCGTAAGCTATGTAGCTAATGAATACCTTAAGAAACATGGAAGTAAGGAAACTATCCATCCAAATGATGATGTAAATAAATCTCAAAGTTCAAATGATACATTTCCTACAGCTATGCATGTCGCATTGTTCCATGAAGTTGAAACTAAGTTAGAGCCAGCACTTAACCATTTACGTCAAACTTTTAAAGAAAAAGAAGACCAATATCAATCAATCATTAAAATTGGACGCACACATTTGCAAGATGCAACGCCTATTAAACTAGGTCAAGAGATAAGTGGTTGGCGCTATATGTTAGAAAAATGTGAGCAATTACTATCAGAATCAAAAAAGCATATTTTAAATTTAGCAATTGGTGGAACTGCAGTAGGAACGGGAATTAATGCTCATCCAGAATTTGGTCATAAAGTAGCCAAATATATTTCCCAAAACACAGGGTATGCTTTCGTATCATCTGAAAACAAATTTCATGCTTTAACTTCTCATGATGAAATTGTACAATTACATGGAACATTAAAAGCGCTAGCGACAGATTTAATGAAAATTGCAAATGATATTAGATGGCTAGCCTCTGGACCGCGTGCAGGTCTTGCTGAGATTTCAATTCCAGAAAATGAACCTGGATCTTCTATTATGCCAGGAAAAGTAAATCCAACACAATGTGAAATGTTAACTATGGTAGCAGTACAAGTCATGGGGAATGATACGACGGTAGGTATCGCAAGTTCTCAAGGTAATTTTGAACTAAATGTATTTAAACCGGTAATTATGCATAACACTTTACAATCTATTTACTTATTAGCAGATGGAATGAATACCTTTAATAAAAACTGTGCAATTGGTATTCAACCGATAGAAGAAAATATTAATAATTATTTAAATCAATCATTAATGCTAGTTACGGCACTGAACCCTCATATTGGATATGAGAAAGCAGCTCAAATAGCTAAAAAGGCACACAAAGAAGGACTTACTTTAAAAGAATCTGCAATAGAAAGTGGATATGTAACTGAATCACAATTTGAAGAGTGGATAAAACCAGAAGATATGGTAGACCCACATTGATTTTCTAGATTATAAAAATTGCATATAAAAACAAAGTATTTTGGCGAGACTCTTGAGGGAACAGGACAAGCTGAAGACTACAAGCTGAAGCTGTCCCCTAAGAAAGCGACCCAACAATACGAATTATTGTAAATAAACAAGCCAGTAAATGAATTTATAGAAAACTCATTTACTGGCTATTTTGCTAGGAATTATGCCCCAGCCTCTATATTAGTAGTTTGGCAATGAGAAAGATGAAATTAGGTGTTATGTTGACTTTTTTAATAAAACATTCTGTCCTATTTCATTAATTAATAGTTAAAATAATATAGTTTTTAATTCGATATTTAACTTAATGTTAATGATAACATCGACATATTGCTATTTATCATCTAGACTTACAGAAATAATTTCTTGAGTCAGTGGATGAGTAAATTCAATTTGATGACTATTTAGCTCTAATTGTCGTAATGTTGAAGTTCCATAAAGTGGATCCCCAATAACTGGATGGCCAATCTCAGCAAGGTGCACACGAATTTGGTGTGTTCGACCTGTATCTAGTTTAATGTCGAGTTGACATACACCTTCTTTAATCATTTTAGAGTTAATAATGTGAGTGATTGCACGTTGACCTGTGTTGGAAATTCTTCGTTTGTTTGAATGAAATTTATCTTTACCAATAGGCATATCTATCGTTTGTGGCTTAATAGGTAACAACGCTTTGACATTTGCTTTATATATACGCGTAATTTCATTATATTCTAACATTCGGTCTAAGATTTTTTTCATAAGCGGATTTTTAGCAACTATCAATAAACCTACTGTTTCTTGATCTAGTCGATGTATGGGCTCAACATATTCACTATCAACAGTGTAAATCACATGGTTCATAAGTGTGTTGCTCTCTTTTAAATCATTGGGATGCGTTTTAACACCTTTTGGTTTCATGACAATGGCCAAGTCATCATCCTCGTAATAAATTTGAGCATATCGATAACTTGGTAAATAATTACTTACTTCATTAGGGGTTGGTATCTCAACATGATCACCAGTTTTAACATTATTTAATAATGTACCGTACTCTTTATTAATTAAAATTTCTTTAGACATATTCAGTTGATGTAAGTCTTTTTTAGGTAATTTTAAATATTGGAAAATCTCTCTCAATGTATAATCGTTAAATTGTTTAGGTATTGTAAATTTCATTTTTTCCTCCTATAAACTCAGTTCTATCATATCATATATTTGCACGACTCTATAACTTGTTTTATTTTGAAAGTTTTAATAACATCGACATTGTGAGTTTTTAAAAACAAAGAATGAGATGTATAATAATGATAAAATGCTAAATTTGAGGGGATAAAATGGAGAAACCAACTAGACTTGCATTACTTAAGGAAATAGCCGAATTTCTAAATGAAGAAACTGAAATATATAGCATGATGCAAGGAGCTTTGCGTTTACTTATAAATGGGAGCGACTTTTCAACTGGTTGGATTTTCTATATTGATGAAGAGGGGCACCATGATTTAGTTTCCTCTGTAGATTTACCTGAAGCTTTATCTAAAAACCATTGTTACTATTTGACAAATGGTTCTTGTTGGTGTGTGCAAGCATATCAAAATCATAAATTAACTAAAGCTTCTAATATAATAAATTGTTCTAGAATCAATTTAGCTAATCATGCTTATGATAAAGAAACGAATCATATTACTCATCATGCTACTGTTCCATTGCAGTCTGGGAGCGAAAGATTCGGTTTGCTTAACGTAGCATCTCCTAACAAAGAACATTATAGTGAAGAAGACTTAGAACTATTAGAATCTGTAGCATTTCAAATTGGTTCAGCTATAAAGAGAATTCAGCTAACTAATAAAGAAAAAGAAAATGCCAAAATTAATGAACGTAATCGACTAGCTAGAGACTTACATGATTCAGTAAATCAAATGTTATTTTCTTTAAAATTAACGGCTCACGCTGCAAAAGGGATAACTACTGACGAGCAAGCGCAAAGAGCTTTTAAGACTATTGAGGAAACAAGTCAAAATGCAGTAAATGAAATGAGAGCACTGATTTGGCAACTAAAACCAGTTGGATTAGAACAAGGCTTAATTCATGCATTACACTATTATAGTAAAATGTTAGGATTAGATTTGAAAGTTACTATTAATGGACTAATAGATTTATCTAATGATATCGAAGAAAATGTATACAGAATTATTCAGGAAGCAATGAATAATGTTATTAAGCACGCTAAAACTAACAAAGTTTATCTTGATTTATCACAAAATGTTGATTATCTTGAGGTAGATATTAGAGATAACGGTCAAGGTTTTGACACGCAATCAATTAATACGTTTTTATTTAATGGTTTAAAAAACATAAAGCAACGTACACAGTATTTGAACGGTAAAGTTACTATAGAATCAAAAATAAATCAGGGCACTCGGATTTATATTAAAATTCCATTGAAGTTAAAGGAGCATCCTTATGCATAAAGTCATTCTCGTCGATGATCACTATATTGTAAGGCAAGGTTTAGAGTTTTTATTATCAACTGTAGATGATTTATCAGTTTTAAAGGGTTTTAAAGATGGCGCAACATTTTTATCTTATTTAAAAAACAATGAAAGACCGGACATCGTGCTTTTAGACTTAGTAATGCCAGAGATGAATGGTATAGAAATTACTGAAATACTCAAACAACAATATCCTGAAATCAAAGTATTAGTACTTACGAGCTATGTAGATGATGAACATGTTATTTCAGCTATTGATAAAGGAGCTGATGGGTATGAAATGAAAGATGTTGAACCTCAAAAGTTAATTGAGACAATTCATAAAGTTTTGCAAGGTGAACGTATCATACATCCTCAAGCTAAAAGCGTGATTAAGGCCGTATCAAAAAAACCGCATTATACGAATAAGTTATCTAAACGTGAAAAAGAAGTGCTTAAGGAAATGGTTAAAGGTAAAACAAATAAAGAAATTGCAAGAGCATTGTTTGTATCAGAAAAGACAGTAAAAACACATGTGAGTCATATTTTTAGCAAACTAGAAGTCTCCGATAGAACTCAAGCCGCTATTTATGCAATGGAAAATAAATTGATTTAAAAATTACATTGATTTTTATGAGTGTAATTGTGTTAAGTTGAGTTTTAGCCAATAGCACTTACAGCAATTAAATTTCTGCTTGTAGATTAATATCACTGTCTAATTATTTTGATAATTATGCCTATTATAAAAATAGACTCAAAAACGTATTTACTCTTTTATTTTTATTGAAAATATATTAAGATGTAATTTGTGTTTCAAGAAATGTGTATTATTGCAATTTCTTGTGTCCGGATAAAATATTTCCAATGAGAAAGGTAGATAAATAGAATGGATAGACAGAGTTTCACAGATTTAATTCAAACAAAATTTAAGATGGTCCGTATAGAAGCAGGCTATACTCAAGATACAATGGCACAAACCATTGGACTTTCCAAAAAAACATTGGTTCAAATTGAAAAAGAAAGAGTTCTACCAAACTGGACTACATGCGTATCAATTTGTGCTTTATTCAGAGATTCAGATGTATTAAATAGTACATTCGGTTGTGATCCGCTCGAAATTGTACAAACAATTTCTAGAAACCATTGTGCTTATCCAAATCACTCAACAACAAGTGATATTTACTGGAATACTATTGATACACGTAATGGTTTCATTTTACAAAGTAATAAAGTAAGTAACATTTATCGTGTTCTCAATAATGAAAAACAGCCAATCTTTGGTACTTCAAAAATGAGGGAAGCTGAAACTTACTTCAATAGAAATGCTAAAGAAGAATTAATACACGTATAAACATAAATACATAAGTGATAGAAGAATCATTTTATGATTGAATCACTTTGATCTAATATCATAAAAAATATAGGAGCATAAGTGTTAGACGATGAGACAACTTTTTGGTTTCATCGTTTTTTTATAAGTGAGTAAAATGAAATAGTTTTGAAACATTTTCTATTTAAAGGGAGTTTATATGATGCATACCATATTATTAGTAGTTTTTATGATAATTTTAGGAGCAATAATTGGTGGAGTAACTAATATGATTGCAATTAAAATGTTATTTCATCCATTTAAACCGTATTATATTTTTAGGTTTCGTATTCCATTCACACCAGGTTTGATCCCAAAACGTCGTGAGGAAATCGCCAGAAAAATTGGACAAGTTATTGAGGAACATCTTATTACTGAAGAACTAATTCGACAGAAGTTAAATCAACCGCAATCGAGAAATATGATACAGCAATTAATCCATAAACAAATAAGTAAATTAAAAAATGATGATGTGACAATAAAAAAAATAGCTGGATTTTTAGGGATAGATGTTAATGAGTTGGTAGATTATAAATTGACTACTAAATTTCTAAATAAACTAAACTTTTGGTATGAGTCAAATAAATATAGAAAGTTAAGTGAAATATTACCTCAGTCTTTCTTAGATCAATGTAAAGGTCAAATAGAATATATTACTGACTTCCTATGTGAAAGGGCTAGAAATTATTTAAGTTCTGAAAAAGGTGAACGTGATATTTATGAAATGTTAGACACATTTTTCAATGAAAAGGGACGCATCATTGGTTTACTACAAATGTTTATGACAAAAGAAAGCATTGCTGACAGAATTCAACATGAGTTGATTAGACTAACTCAACATCCTCAATCTCAAAAAATAATTACTAAAGTATTAAATGATGAGTATGAAACATTTAAAGATAAGAACTTAGATGAGATCATTAAAGAACAACAATTTAAAAATTATAGTCAATTAGTACTTAATGAATTAAAAACTTATTTAAATCTAAAAGATAAAACAGAGAGACCTATCAAACAAGTTGTTCCGCAGTTTATTCAATTCCTAGAAGATGATACATCAAAACGTATGACTGATTTTATTATTAAAGGTACTTCAAAACATTTAACAAACATTATGAAAAAGATTAATTTACGTCAATTAGTTGAAGAACAGATTAATACATTTGACTTAAAGTATATTGAAAATCTAATTATTGATATTGCCAACAAAGAATTAAAATTAATCATGACATTAGGGTTTATATTAGGAGGTATCATTGGATTTTTCCAAGGAGTGATTGCAATCTTTGTCTAATGGTGACAGATATGTTAAAGTATTCTGTGAGTGGTTAAAAACACAAATTAACTCAAAGGAGTGCAAAGACTTATGGCAGTAAATTTATATGATTATGCAAATCAATTAGAACAAGCTTTAAGAGATAGTGATGAATATAAAGCTATTAAAGATGCATTTGCTAAAGTAAAAGAAAACGAAGAATCAAAAAAATTATTTGATGAATTCCGTGAAACTCAAATGAGCTTCCAACAAAAACAAATGCAAGGGGAAGAAATTCCTGAAGAAGATTTACAAACAGCTCAAGAACAAGCTCAAGCTATAGAAAAAGATGAAAATATTTCTGAATTAATGAATGCTGAGCAAAAAATGAGCCAAGTATTCCAAGAAATTAATCAAATCATCGTAAAACCTTTAGATGAAATTTACGCTGACTAATAGTTAATCAATATCTACTTTGATTGAGCCTGGGACATAATAATTGTTCCAGGCTTTCTTATTTATATTTTATTATTTTTAAATCCATGGATTCTTCATCGACTGTCAACAAACAGATATGGTAAAATGAAAGAATATAAGGTAAAGTTATTTCTCATCATTCATACTGTAAAATTTTAGTTTATATACTTTATGCATCACATTAATGTATAAACAATCTTGTACATTTTTTCAATTAACTTTGCAGATATTCTAAGGAGAATCAAACTTATGGTTAAATTTATACACTGTGCTGATTTGCATTTGGACAGTCCTTTCAAATCTAAAAGTTATCTTAGTCCAAATATTTTTGAAGATGTCCAAAAGAGTGCATATGAAAGTTTTAAAAACATAGTCGACTTAGCTTTAAAACAGGAAGTCGATTTTATTATTATAGCAGGTGATTTATTTGATAGTGAGAATCGTACATTGCGTGCTGAAGTCTTTTTAAATGAACAATTTGAAAGATTAAGAAAAGAACAAATATTTGTTTATATTTGCCATGGCAACCACGATCCTCTTACTTCTAAAATAACAAGTCAGTGGCCTAATAACGTATCCGTATTTTCAAATCAAGTAGAGACATATCAAGCTATCACTAAATCAGGAGAAACAATTTATATTCATGGATTCAGCTATCAAAATGATGCGAGTTATGAAAATAAAATAGACGCATACCCATCAAGTCAAGGTCAGAAGGGCATACATATTGGTGTATTACATGGAACTTATAGTAAATCTTCGGTGAAAGACCGTTATACTGAATTTAGGTTAGAAGACTTAAATCAACGTTTATACCACTACTGGGCATTAGGACATATACACCAACGTGAACAGTTAAGTGACATGCCAGTCATTAACTATCCAGGTAATATCCAAGGAAGACATTTCAATGAATTAGGAGAAAAAGGTTGTCTATTGGTCGAAGGTGATCATCTTAAACTCACTACACAATTTTATCCTACTCAATTTATTAAATTTGAAGAAGCTACAATTGAAACTGATCATACATCTAAACAAGGACTTTATGATGTTATTCAATCTTTTAAAGATAAAGTAAGAACTGAAGGGAAATCATTTTATAGATTGAACGTACGCATTAATAGTGAAGACATTATTGCACCACAAGATTTAATTCAATTAAAAGAAATGATTACTGAGTTCGAAGAAAACGAAAATCAATTTGTTTTTATTGAAGATTTAAATCTTCAATATGTTCAAAATGACGAAATGCCAATAGTTAAAGAGTTTTCACCAGAATTACTTGATGATGCGTCACTTTTTGATTCGGCAATGACTGATTTATATCTTAATCCAAGGGCTTCTAAGTTTTTAGATGACTATAATGAATTTGATAAAGTTGAGTTAGTCAATCATGCAGAAAGACTTTTAAAGGATGAAATGAGAGGTGAACAAAATGATAATTAAATCATTAGAAATATACGGATATGGCCAATTTGTTCAACGTAAAATTGAATTTAATCGTCAATTTACTGAGATATTTGGTGAGAATGAAGCTGGTAAATCTACTATTCAAGCATTTATTCACTCTATTTTGTTCGGATTTCCTACTAAAAAGTCCAAAGAACCACGTTTAGAACCAAGATTAGGTAATCAATATGGTGGGAAATTATCACTCATTTTCGACGATGGCATTGAAGCAGAGGTTGAGAGAATCAAGGGAAGTGCTCATGGAGATGTCAAAATTTATCTTAAAGATGGTACTATTCGAGATGAAGTTTGGCTAAATAAAAAACTTAATTACATTTCAAAGAAAACATATCAAGGTATATTCTCTTTTGATGTTTTAGGTCTTCAAGATATTCATAAAAATCTAGATGAAGAGCAACTACAAGATTATTTATTAGAAGCAGGTGCACTTGGATCAACTGAATTTACAAGTATGAGAGATAGAATTGGACAAAAGAAAGAAGAATTATATAAAAAATCTGGAAAAAATCCAATTATTAATCAACAAATTGAGCAACTTAAACAATTAGAAAATCAAATTCGAAATGAAGAAAGTAAACTTGATACATATCATCGACTTGTAGACGATAAAGATAAATCATCAAGAAGACTAGAAAATTTGAAGCAAAATTTAAATCAATTATCAAAAATGCATGAGCAAAAACAAAAAGAGGTTGCTCTACACGATCAAACACAAGAATGGAAAAGGTTAGAACAGTCGCTTAATATAGAGCCTATAAATTTTCCTGAAAAAGGGATAGATAGATACGAAACTGCTAAATCTCACAAACAATCACTTGAACGAGATAAAAGTTTGCGAGAAGAAAGATTAAGCATATTAAATAAAGAGGCGGAGTCCATCAATCCAGTAGACCAAAAGTATATTGATTCGTTTAATAGCCTTTATCAACAAGAGACTGAAATTAAACAAAAAGAATTTGAGTTACGTTCAATAGAGAAAGATATTGCTGATAAGCAACGTGAACTAGAAGCTCTTCAATCTAATATAGGTTGGCAAGAAGTGTTTTACGACACAGACAGTACTGAAGCGATGAAAAGTCATATGAGTGATTTAGTATTAGGCAAGCAAGAACAAATTGCTTATATCAATCAGTTAGAACGTGGACTTGAAGAAAATAAAATTGAAAGAAACTCTAATTCTAATGAGATTAATCAAGTTGAGAATGAGCTTGTTCCTGACGAAACCTTTGAAAAGAAAAAGGAATATACACAACAAGTTTTAGAATTACATGAAAAAGAGAACTTGTATGAAAAGTTAAAAGAAACTTTTGAAGAAGAACAAACACAAAAAAATAAAAGACAAAAGTTTTTGAGAATAGGATTTATTGTTTTGACTATTCTATCAGCAGCACTTTCTATTTTTTCTTTTTTCACTGCAAATCTTATTTTTGGTATAATATTTGCTCTATTAACTGTGATTTTTGTAGTAGGTATCATTTTTTCTAGATCTAAAGCAGTAGATTATAGCACAGCAATAAGTCAGGAAATTAATGATTTAGAAAACCAACTCACGCAACTTGAAAAAGAATATAATCTTGACTTCGATTTAGAATATCAACAACAAGTTCGTGAACAATGGCGTCATGCTAAAAAAAATAAAAAAATACTTGAAGAAAAACATCAATATATCAATCAATCATTAACGACTGCAAATGAGCGATTAGATAGTTTAAAACATAGCATTATTGAAATAAAAAAAGAGTTACGTTTATCAGAAAAACTTTCTGATGAATTAGTGGTTGAAAGTATCTCAACCATTGGTCAAATTAAAGCGCATGATAAATACATTATTGATTTAAATCAACAACGCAATAATCTGCTAAAAGATATCAATCACTTTTATGAACGTGCACAATCTGTAACTGAACCACATTTAAAACTATTTAATCAGATGTCTTTCTTCCATGATGTGAAACAGTGGTTAAAAAATGCAGAAGAACAAAATGAGGCTTGGAATAAAAATCAAACTGAAACGCAATTACTCAATAATGAATTAAAGCAATTGAAGTCACGCTTAAGTGAAACGAATCAAATGATTAAGCAATTATTTGATTATGTTGATGTAGATAATGAAGAAGATTATTATACACATCATCATTATTTTGAAACATATCAAAGTGATTTAAATCGATTTAATGATTTAAATCAATATTTAGAAAATCAAAATTACACTTATGAAATGAGTTCGCAATTAAGTGAGAAAACTACTGCTCAACTAGAAGAAGAAGATCATAGATTGGCTAAACAAGTTGACGATTACAATGATCAATTTTTAGAAATGCAAGCAGAAGTTAGTGATTTAAATGCTCAGATTAATCATATGGAAACAGATAGAACTTTAGCACAATTAAGACATGAATATTATAGCTTAAAAAATAGACTTAACGATATTGCTAAGGATTGGGCAAGCTTAAGTTATATGCAAGCTTTAGTGGAAGAACATATCAAGCAAATAAAAGATAAGCGTCTACCACAAGTGATTAATGAAGCTGTATCTATTTTTAAAAATTTAACAAATGGTACTTACAATATGATTCATTATACTGAAAATCATAAAATACATGTAAAGCATTCTAACGGACAAGTATTTGAGCCAGTTGAGTTGAGTCAATCTACAAAAGAATTATTATATGTGGCTTTACGTATTAGTCTTATTAAAGTATTAAAACCGTATTATCCATTCCCAGTGATTGTAGATGATGCATTTGTTCATTTTGATAAATATCGTAAAGAACGTATGTTGAAATATTTGAGAGAACTATCAGAACATTATCAAATACTTTATTTTACTTGTACAAAAGATCATGTCATACCGGCTAAAGAAGTATTAACTTTAAATAAATTACAGGAAGGCGGGAAAAAATGAGAAATGTAGAAAAATTAAATCCCGGCGACTCAGTGGATCATTTTTTCTTGATCCATCGTGCAACTCAAGGTGTTACAGCTCAGGGTAAAGATTACATGACACTATTTCTGCAAGATAAAAGTGGTGATATTGAAGCTAAATTATGGACTGCTACGAAAGATGATATGCAAACTTTAAAACCAGAAACAATAGTTCATGTCAAAGGTGATATCATCAATTATCGTGGACGCAAACAGATGAAAATACATCAAATACGTCTTGCACAAGCTGAAGACAAAGTGTCAACTAAAGACTTTGTTGACGGTGCGCCAATGTCACCTACAGAAATACAAGAGGAATTATCGCATTTTATGTTAGATATTGAAAATGCTAACTTACAACGCATTACTAGACATTTAATTAAAAAGTATCAAGATCGTTTTTTCACTTATCCAGCAGCTAGTTCTCATCATCATAATTTCGCGAGTGGATTGAGTTATCATGTTTTAACAATGTTGCGTATAGCAAAATCTGTATGTGATATTTATCCTCTGTTGAATAGAAGTCTATTATATAGTGCTATCATTTTGCATGATTTAGGTAAAGTAAGAGAATTGAGTGGTCCAGTGGCGACGACCTATACTGTTGAAGGAAATTTACTTGGTCATATCTCTATAGCAAGTGATGAAGTTGCTGAAACAGCCAAAGAGTTAGGCATTGATGGAGAAGAGGTTATGTTACTTAGACATATGATTTTAGCGCATCATGGTAAAATGGAGTTTGGATCGCCTAAATTGCCTCATTTAAAGGAAGCTGAAATACTTTACTTTATAGATAATATTGATGCTAAAATGAACATGTTTGATAAAGCTTTCAAAAAAACAGAAAAAGGTCAATTTACAGAAAGAATTTTTGGTTTAGAAAATAGACAATTTTATAATCCAACAACACTTGATTAAATTCAGGTTCAATAGTACAAAGTTACTTTTAATGAATAGATAATTTTAAAGAAGTATCTATTCTTAGAGTCTTTGTACTTTTTTAATGTTTTTTAAACAACATGTTATAATAAATTAGTCGCCTAACTTTACTTCTCAGGCGTCGTATGACGAAGGGAAGGAGGTGCATATATGATTTTAGATATCTTTGTACACATCATCACCACTGTTATTAGTGGTTGTATAGTTGCGTTGTTTACGCATTGGCTACGTCAACGTAATGACAAACATCGATAGGCGACATTTTTTAAATTTAGCCACACTAAAAACCCCCTTACTACTGGCATAGTAAGGGGGTTAGTGCATATATGATAGATATCTTTGTTAAGTATATTATAACATGAGTGATGAATATTTCAATTAAGGACAATCAAGTTTGAAAGGAATTAAGAACCTGAATTAGTTAATCCAGAACCACCTTGTGATTGTTGTTGCTGTTGTTGTTTGATTTTATCTGGATCAAGAATAGAATCCTCAATTGCTTTTTTAATATCTCTATCTTTGTAGTCTACTTTATACTCTTTTAATAATTCTTTGTATGCATCAGTTAATAATTTAGGTTTCTTCTGTACCTTTTCTTCGATTAATTTTTGTTTGATATTTGATTTTTCACTATTAAAATCAGTTTCTTTATCTGCTTTTATAATGTGATAGCCATAGTCTGTTTTTACGACTTTAGAAACTTCTCCTTCTTTTAATTTAAATAGTGCTTTTTCGAAGCTATCTACCATTTGACCTTTAATCACATAACCTAATGAACCATCTTTCTTAGCTGAAGAACTGTCCATTGATTCTTTTTTTGCTATTTCTCCAAACTTATTTGGATTCTTTTCCACTTCTTTTTGAATTTTTTCAGCTTTTTCTTTCGCTTTTTTATCTGATAAACCTTCTTTATCGCTAGATTTAGATTTAACTTTAATTAAAATGTGTGATGTTTTTTTAGAGTTTTCTTTGATTTCTTTATCTGATACATTAACTTTATCTAGTAACAATTGTTTCTGATAAGCTGATAATTTCTTCTGTTCTTTATAATCATCAAGTGACATACCTTGTTGTTTTAACATGCTTTCAAATTGATCTTTACCGCCGTATTGTTTCTCTTCTTTTTTAATATCTTTATCAATATCTTTTGTATCTACTTTATCTTTATATTTATCTGCTAAAACTTTGTTTAATACAATGCTAAAAGATGTGTTAGCAATTTGTTCTTTGCCCATTTTTTTCATTACGTCAGCAACTTTAACATCACCAGCTTTAGAAGAAATAAGTGTGTTATCCTTCGATTCAGTTGCATTTGAACCACAGGCACCTAACAAAAGTGCACTTGCTGTTACAGGTACGATAATTTTATTCATTAATTTCATAAGTTGATAGCTCCTTTATGTATTAATCATCGTAAATATAACATATTATTAATCATCAACCAATTAGAAACCCCTTTCCTCAGACTATAGTATGACAAGGAAATGGGGGTGTAACTACATAATTGATAGCGATTTAATTATGCATATTTTATTTATAAATATAAAGAATGTTGCATCTATTCTTTGTAAAGGATTTAAAAAATCAGTGTTGTATATAAGGATTGTCTACCTTGTTTAAAATATGAAGACCTGATTGATGTTCTTCGACATAATGTCCATCATTTGAAAATAGAAGTATCTTTAAATATAAAATATCCATCATTGAACAGCCTATGTTAAGTGATAATAAAAACATAAAATAATGTCCATATTGAGGTAAATATATACTTAGCATTATAAATATACCAGATAGGAAAAAGATGGGTAGAATGAGATTAATACAAAAATAAATTTTGTGAACAGGCGTATTAACATAAGTATTAAAATATGGTACCCATTTCTTACTAGATAATTTATGGATTTTAAAAGATTTATAATAAGGCAAAAAGAATAAAAGATGTACTATTTTATGAATAGGGTACATGAGCAATATAAACACTATAAGTACAAAAAAATGTCTATCTGAGAGTGGTGTATCTAAAAAATAATACATCACTTCATAACTAACTAAAAATGTAAATATTGTCGCAACTAAACTTAAAAATGCAATTCTTTGAATACCGAACCGTGCATGTATATCGATTTGCCGAGTACATAAAAACATAATATATGCCTCTTCTCTATGTTAATATTCGTTACGTATTATCTATGTCTTTTGCTCAATAGTCAATAGATATTGCTGATATTTGTTGATTTTACTGAGTGAAAAGTTTAAACTATCTAAGATTTAGAAGTAAAAAAACTATGGCTTAGTTGCCATAGTTTTAAACTACTTATCGTTTGAAAGGTTATTACTAATATCTTCGCCACGATTTTGTAAATTTTCAATGTGGCTTTGTAATTTTTCGATGTTTGGATTAATATCAGATTTAAAATTACCAATCAATCCTTTAAACTCTTCGCCAATTGAACTTCCAAATTCAATACTTTCATTCTTGATTTGTGAACCGTAATTAAGAATATCATTGAAGGATTGTTTCATATTCTCTATTTCACGTTGTAATTCTGATTGAGCTCCAGTGGGTTGACTAGCATCAATCGTATGATTTTTTACGCTTTGGTTATCACGATGTCTTAAAGCAACTGCAAATCCTGCAACAGCACCTACACCTAAACCAAATAATATTCTTGAGACTTTCATTATGATTCTCCTCACTTTATTTGTCGGATAATTGTAATAGTTATTTCATACCCAGTATAACAAGAAATATGCATGATTAAGATATTTGTGCTTGAATTTGTGTTGCTATTTTTTGTTTAGTTTCATCATCGATTACATCTTCATGTGTTTCCCATTTATAGCCAAATCCGTCTATATCATTTTCATATCTCGGTATTAAATGGAAATGAATGTGAAATACTGATTGATCGGCATATTCACCATTATTTTGAATAATGTTTAAGCCGTCAGGGTGAAATGCGTTTTTAATTGCATTTGCTACTTTAGGTAAAGCAACCCCTATATGTTTCATTGTTTCTTCATCAGTTTCAAATATATTTGCTGAAGGTTTTTTAGGTACTAATAGCGTATGTCCTTTTGAAACTTGAGATATATCAAGGAATGCATAAACATAATCATTTTCATATATCTTAAAACTAGGAATCTCACCTGAAATAATTTTACTGAATATCGTTTCTGACATAATAATGACACTCCTCTACAAATGTTTGTTCATATTATATCATTCATTTTTTAAAACTACATCATTGTAAAGATTATTTTTAGGTCTATATAATTTTTTTTGATACAATAAAGTCAATGGAGGTGCCTTATGACAGTAAAAGTTGAACATCTTACAGGGGGATATGGAAAAAAACCTGTAATTAAAGATTTGAATTTTGAATTAGAAAAAGGTGAAATTGTAGGTTTAATAGGTCTAAATGGTGCTGGGAAAAGTACTACAATTAAACATATGCTAGGATTGATTAATCCAATGGAAGGCAAATTATCAATTTCAAATATTAAAATTAATGAAGATATTGAAAATTATAGAAGAAAGTTATCTTATATACCTGAATCACCAGTCATCTATGATGAACTAACTTTAGAGGAGCACATTGAAATGACGGCGATGGCTTATCAATTAAGTAGAGAAGAGGCTATGCGTAGAGCTAAACCATTACTTAAAGTTTTTAGATTAGAAAATGAACTTAAAGTATTTCCAAGTCATTTTTCTAAAGGGATGAAACAAAAAGTGATGATTATTTGTGCATTTATAGTTGATCCAGAATTATATATTATTGACGAACCTTTCCTCGGTTTAGATCCTTTGGGGATACAGTCTATGTTAGATTTAATGGTAGAAAAAAGAAATGAAAATCGAACAGTATTAATGAGTACACATATTTTGGCTACAGCCGAAAGGTATTGTGATAGATTTATTATTTTAGATAAAGGTGAAATTGTTGCATTTGGTAATCTTGATGAGTTACGGGAACAAACAGGATTAAAAGATAAAACTTTAGATGATATTTACATCCATGTCACACAAGGTAGTAGTGCTTATGAATAACGAGGCGTTAACTTTGTTTAGAAAACGACAACAAGCTATACGTAAGGAGAAAAACTATTATAATAAATTTATATTTAATGGTCACTTTACAGTTTTTCTACTTATACTATTAGGAGCATTTATATTTGGATATGGCGAATGGTTAAGTCACATTCCTCCCCAAATAGACTATGCACTATTTGCTAGTATAGCATTAGCTGTTGTTTCATTATTCCCAATTCGTACACTCTTAAAAGAAGCGGACCAAATCTTCTTACTACCTTTTGAAAGACACATGAAAAATTATATTAATGCAAGTCTGTTTTATAGTTATATTTCAAGAATCAGTTTACCGTTCATTTTGCTAATCGTATTCTTTCCATTGTTTTATAAATTAAGTCACAATCATTATGGATTTTATATCGCATTTTCTATAAGTACATTGCTATATCCATATTTGGTATTACTCATCAAATGGCAATGGGTTAAATTAAATAAAAATGTGTTCATTATCAACATATTATTATTTATACCTTTAGCAGTAACGCATTACATGATTTTAAGATTTCATAACTATTTAGCTTTTTTAATAATGATTATATTATTTGTAATTTATTTAGTCCTAAAGACTAAAGCAGATCACTATTTACTTCCTTGGGAAAAAGTGATTGCAATTGAACAACAACATCACACAAATTATTATAAATTCGTTAATATGTTTACAGACGTAAAACACCTAAGAGAATCAGCAGTACGTCGTAGTTATCTTGATTTCTTACTACCCGTTCCTAAAGGTGCCAAATTTAATGAGAATCGGATGTATTTATATTTATTTATAAGAAGTTTTGTCAGAGGACGCGATGCTTTTTCTATTATTTTAAGATTAGTTATTATCGCTATTATATTAATGGTATGGTTATCACAACCGGTTGTTTCATTAATTATCGGTAGTTTGTTTATGTATATTATTTTATTACAAATGTCTCAATTTTATACGCAACAAGCATACGGTTTATGGCCTCAAGTTTGGCCTGTATCTGATACAAAAGTTATTGCGGGATATCAGCAATTTTTAAATCGCTTGATGATTATAATCGCTATTACATTTACGATTGTTTATGTAATCAAACACCATGACTTATTCTTTTTTGCTGTATTATTCTTTATAGTAGGCTGGCTAACCATTCGAAATGCAGTTAAAAAATTAAAATATCAAGAAACATTATTACGTGACTAAATCAAATTTAGTTAGAGTAAAATTTATTTTAATTTATTAAAGTCAAAAGAGGGATTGAATGTTTGAAACGATAACGACAGCCGCCATCCTGTATATTGCTACAGCGGTTGATTTATTAGTTATATTATTAATATTTTTTGCAAGAGCTAACAATTATCAACAGTATAAAGATATTTATATTGGACAATATCTAGGGTCATTAACTTTAATTTTTGTAAGTTTGTTTTTTGCTTATGTACTTAACTATGTACCAGATAAATGGATTTTAGGATTGCTTGGTCTTATACCAATTTATTTAGGAATTAAGGTTGCTATATTCGATGATTGTGAAGGGGAAAGAAGAGCTAAAGATGAACTAAATAAAAAAGGATTATCTGAGTTATCAAAATCTGTAGCAGTAGTCACATTAGCAAGTTGTGGTGCAGATAATATAGGATTATTTGTACCATATTTCACTACCATAAATAATTATGAATTAGTTATCACTTTAATCACATTTGTAATCTTAATTTTTATTCTTGTCTTTACCGCTCAAAAATTGGCTAATATACCTGGCCTAGGTGAAGTCATTGAAAGATTTAGTAGGTGGATAATGTCAATAGTCTATATTGGTTTAGGACTATTCATTATCATTGAAAACGGAACAGTTCAAAAACTCTTTCATTTTGTTTTTTTAGTGTAATGAGATTATATTACAACTATAATTCATTCGGTAACTTCCATAGTAAATATGGTGGTTGCCGTTTTTTAATTCAACAAACATAATCAATTGAGATGAGTTTGAGGATGAAATGCCATTTAATTAAAGCTATAGCTAAGAGGTAATACATCATGGCTAAATTAAAGATAGAATAAAATCGGTGTTTTAATCAATGTAAATTAGAATAAGTAAAAGTATTTAACTATATACAAAAAGATGCCTATGACCATGTGTAATGTCACAGGCATCTTGTCGTATAAACAATTGCCATAAATAGAAAAATGCACTTAGAAATTCTTTAGAAAATGCAATTTGAAAGATGTAAAAAATTAATGGATATAACAATTAATCAAATTTATTATCTCACTACATCAATCACTCTGCTTAGTATAGTTCCTTTTACAGGCAACAGATTAACCTAAAATTTGATAAATCTCTATCAACGGTTGAAATGTCTTTTAACATCATTCCATATAATTTATAAGTAGACTAAATAACTGTGTTCATATTTTTTGAATATATAATTTGTATTGACGAATTAATGATCTTCTATTGGATATAAATATCTTTCAAAATAGCTGGAATGTTGACCACTAGCACCAAAGTATTGGCTCAATGCATCTTTTGAAAAGTTTTCATTAAATATATCAGAAGCTTTGAAATCTTCATATGCTGTTCGATTTGCAAAACCAAAGTAAATTTTGTAGGTAGACCCCTCAGTGGGTTTTAATAAACGATAGCTTTTAAAACCACCAAAATTACTTAAAGGTACGTCTACGTGTAATAATTTTTTCTCTAGCTGTTGACGGTGATCTTCAGATGTAGGGACAAAAATAGCACTATAAAAATGATGTTCGCTAAATTCACCTGTGCTATCAATCACTTGATATGCACTAGGATGTTTTAAGATTGATTTTCCCTCAGACTCTTCTAAGATTATTGAGGAATCATTAGTGGAAAATTGAAATAAATTACGTTCTTGATGATTAAGTTTAATTTGATTTAAAAATTGGTAAGTCCCATAAGATGTATATAAATACATGGCTCATTCCTCCTTTGTTTAAATTTATTATACGAGCCTACTGTTCTATATACAAATAAAGTTGATTAATTTGTATAAAAAAGTAATTTATTTTTAGATGACAAATTAAGAAAAATCATAAATTATTTAATATTAGTCATGTAATTTAATATCTATCCAACTTTTAGTAAATAAGAGATATCTTATTAAAGAATTTTATCCACTTGGTACAGTCAAATGTAGTGTGTCTTTTTTGTGACATTTAAGCATATTAAAATACTTAATTAAGTGCAATATGCTATCATTGGTAAGAATGATTCAATTGTGGGGGGACTCAAGGGTGCGCAGCAAAAACGATACAATTTTAAAAGCTATAAAAGGAGAAAGTACGTCACATACACCTGTTTGGTTTATGAGACAGGCTGGACGTTCTCAACCTGAGTATCGAAAATTAAAAGAAAAATATTCTCTATTTGAAATCACACATCAACCGGAATTGTGTGCATATGTGACACATTTACCAGTAGATAATTATCAAACCGATGCGGCTGTATTGTACAAAGATATTATGACACCACTCAAACCAATTGGTGTAGATGTCGAAATTAAATCAGGAATAGGACCTGTAATTTCCAATCCTATTCAAACTGTTAAAGATGTAGAAAGGCTATCCCAAATAGATCCTAAAAGAGATGTCCCATATGTATTAGATACAATTAAGTTACTCACTGAAGAAAAACTTAATGTACCTTTAATAGGTTTTACAGGAGCGCCATTTACTTTAGCATCTTATATGATTGAGGGAGGGCCTTCAAAAAATTATAATTTTACTAAAGCGATGATGTATAGAGATGAGGAAACATGGTTTGCTTTAATGAACCATCTCGTCGACATTTCTATTGATTATGTTGTAGCACAAGTGGAAGCAGGAGCGGAAATCATTCAGATTTTTGATTCCTGGGTTGGTGCACTCAATGTGAAGGATTATCGCTATTATATTAAGCCAGCCATGAATAAATTGATTTCTGGCATTAAAGCTTATTATGATGTACCTATCATTCTTTTTGGTGTCGGTGCAAGTCATTTAATTAATGAATGGAATGATTTACCGATAGATGTACTAGGCCTTGATTGGAGAACTACAATAAAGCAAGCTGACAAAATGGGAGTCAATAAAGCAATTCAAGGTAATTTAGACCCATCTGTACTGTTAGCGCCATGGGATGTCATAGAATCACGACTCAAAGACATATTAAATCAAGGTTTAAATCGTGGAAAGCATATTTTCAATTTAGGTCACGGTGTATTTCCAGAAGTTAAACCAGAAACTTTGCGAAAAGTGACTGAATTTGTTCATAATTATACAGCGAAATAGTTTTTAAAGATTTGGTTAGATTCCAAACCTTACTTCATTGATTCAAATTAAAGATTTAAAAGGAAGGTTTTTATTAATGACTAAAACAATAGGCTTATTAGTAATGGCGTATGGTACACCATATAAAGAAAGTGATATAGAGCCTTATTACACTGATATTAGACGTGGAAAAAAACCAACTGAAGAAGAACTGCAAGATTTAAAGGATAGATATGAATTTATTGGTGGGCTTTCTCCTTTGGCAGGAACAACCGATCGTCAAGCCGAAGCATTACTCGAAGCATTAAATAAAGAACAAGATGATGTGAATTTTAAACTTTATCTCGGATTAAAACATATATCTCCATATATTGAAGAAGCAGTAGAGCAAATGCATAATGATGGAATTAAAGAAGCAGTAACAGTTGTTCTTGCGCCTCATTATTCTAGTTTTTCTGTTGGCTCTTATGATCAACGTGCTCAAGAAAAAGCAGATGAATATGGCATCCAGTTAACACATATTAAACACTATTATCAGCAGCCAAAATTTATTAAATATTGGACGGAAAAAATTAATGAAACATTAGAACAAATACCTAATCAAGAACATGATGAAACTGTATTAGTAGTTTCTGCACATAGTTTACCAAAAGGGTTAATTGAAAGAAATAATGATCCATATCCTCATGAATTGCATGAAACAGCGGAAATTCTTAAACAGGAATCTAACATCATCCATGTTGCTGAAGGGTGGCAATCAGAGGGGAATACTGGAACACCTTGGTTAGGCCCAGATGTCCAAGATTTAACTCGTGATTTATATAAGGAACACCAGTTTAAGCACTTTATCTATACGCCAGTAGGTTTTGTTTGTGAACATTTAGAGGTGCTTTATGATAATGATTATGAATGTAAAGTGGTTTGTGACGATATTGGGGTAAATTACTATCGTCCAGAAATGCCTAACACACATCCATTATTTATCGGTGCTATTGTTGACGAAATTCAATCACATATATAAATGAGTCTGTCATCCAAACCTATTAAACAAAACAATTCCTCCATTTTAATAGGGGGAATTGTTTTTATAATTTTTTCTTTTAGAGTCGGTATATGGCGTATTTTAATAAATTTTTAAGCAATTCTGAAAGGAAGCGTGGAAAAGTGAGTAAGAAAGTGGCAATTATTGGAGCGGGAATCACTGGTTTATCTAGCGCATATTTCATTAAAAAACAAGACCCTTCTATTGAAGTAACTATCTTCGAAGCCTCAAATAGAGTAGGTGGAAAGATTCAAACATATAGATCAGATGGTTACACAATTGAGTTAGGCCCTGAGTCTTATTTAGGTCGTAAGACAATTATGACTGATGTGGCAAAAGATATTGGATTAGAAAATGACCTTATAACAAATACTACTGGCCAATCTTATATTTTTGCTAAAAATAAATTATATCCTATTCCTGGTGGCTCAATTATGGGAATTCCTACAGATATTAAACCATTTATTAAAACAAGACTCATTTCACCTATTGGTAAATTAAGAGCGGGGCTTGATTTGTTTAAAAAACCGATAGAAATTGAAGATGATATTTCTGTTGGTAGTTTCTTTAGACAACGATTAGGTAATGAAGTATTAGAGAACTTAATTGAACCACTAATGGGTGGTATTTATGGCACTGATATTGATCAATTGAGCTTAATGAGTACATTTCCTAACTGTAAGGAAAAAGAGGAACAATTTGGTAGTTTGATTAAAGGAATGAAAGACGAAAAAGAACAACGTATTAAGAAACGTCAATTATATCCAGGTGCTCCTAAAGGACAATTCAAACAGTTTAGACACGGATTGAGTTCTTTTATAGAGGCTCTTGTTAAAGATATTGAAAGTAAAGGTGTCCACATACGATATAACAAGCCAGTCAAAGATATATTGATTTCGCAAAAAGATTATGAAATTTTATTAGAAGATGACAGTAAAGAGAAATTTAATGGCTTACTTGTAACAACACCACATCAAGTATTTCTGAACTGGTTTAGTCACGATCCAGCATTTGATTACTTTAAAAACATGGATTCTACTACTGTCGCAACAGTTGTTTTGGCCTTTGATGAGAAAAATATTACCAATACGTACGATGGAACTGGCTTTGTTATTGCAAGAACAAGTCAAACGGATATTACTGCATGTACTTGGACATCAAAGAAATGGCCATTTACTACTCCAGAAGGTAAAGTTTTAATTCGAGCATATATAGGAAAACCAGGTGATACTGTAGTAGATGATCACACCGATGAAGAAATAGTATCAATTGTTAGAAAAGACTTAAGCCAAATGATGACCATCTCAGGGAATCCTGATTTTACAATTGTAAATCGGTTACCTAAGAGTATGCCCCAATACCACGTGGGTCATATTAAAATGATTAAAGAAATTCAACAACATATTAAAACAACTTATCCTAGATTACGTGTTACAGGGGCACCGTTTGAAGCTGTCGGTTTACCAGACTGCATACAACAAGGTAAGAATGCAGTTGATGAAATATTAGAAGAGTTATAATAATATAATGACACTTTAATTAGAAGAATGTAATAAGTTAGATTTACGCTATAAATATATGGCAAGGAAACTTATTCGATTTCTTTTTAAAGTGTTTTTATTTACAATAGAATTAATAAAGGAGTGAGAGGAAAGATGACAGACATTATAATTGTACACTCAAAACATGGTAATTCTAAAAATCATTGGTATGAATGGTTAAGGCATAATTTAACTTTGGAAGGGTATGATGTTTCTTTATTCAATCTTGAAGCAAATGATCATGCTCAAATTGATGAGTGGGTTAATGAAATGAAACAACAACTACATATCCGTAAAAAAGATACATATTTTGTGACCCACGGATTTGGCTCAATCGCTGCTTTAAAATTTCTTGAAGAAACGCATCATCACATTGAAGGTTTCTTTAGTATCGCAGGATTTAAAGAAGATGCACAAGATATAGACGAAGATGTAGATTTAAAAGGGGTAACCATCGATTACGATAAAATAAAAGAGCAAGTAGATAAATTTTATGGACTCACGTCTAAAGATGATCAATATGTTTCATACAAGGAAACACAAAGGCTGATGAATTCACTTAATGGACATACACGTGTAGTAGAAGATGGGGGACACTTTTTAGAAGAGGAAGGTTTTGTAACATTTACTTCTTTAATTAACAGAATGCAAGGATATATGACTAGGTAGGATGTTTACACATCTATCCTAGTCTGTACTTTCAAACATTAAATATTATTGATAATAATTCATATCATTTAGTAATTTAAATTATAAAATGATATATGAAGTAATTTTTTACACAAATAAATCGAAAAACGATATTGACTATTATGGCTTAAGTTTATATACTTAATAGGTAATTGTTTAGAGGGCGTTAAACCTTAAGTGTTACATTTATTTTTTAATGACATTTAAAGAAATTGTTAAAATAATTTAAATAAAGTGTTGACATCATTAACTATTTAATGATATGGTTAATAGGTAGTCAAAAATAATATTAGCGCGGGATGGAGCAGTTCGGTAGCTCGT
>NZ_KV831360.1:14810-15155 GCF_001837075.1 Staphylococcus sp. HMSC063F05 | reverse complement strand
GAAGGTCGGTGGTTCAAATCCGCCTCCCGCAATACATGTTTTATTAGGTCTCGTAGTGTAGCGGTTAACACGCCTGCCTGTCACGCAGGAGATCGCGGGTTCGATTCCCGTCGAGACCGCCATTACAATTATGGTTCAGTAGCTCAGTTGGTAGAGCAATGGATTGAAGCTCCATGTGTCGGCAGTTCGACTCTGTCCTGAACCATTCGCTATTTTTGGCGGTTGTGGCGAAGTGGTTAACGCATCGGATTGTGGTTCCGACACTCGAGGGTTCGATTCCCTTCAACCGCCCCATAATCGTATTTCATTAAGCGGGTGTAGTTTAATGGCAAAACCTCAGCCTTC
>NZ_KV831360.1:0-14710 GCF_001837075.1 Staphylococcus sp. HMSC063F05 | reverse complement strand
GCGGTAACACGGGTTCGAGTCCCGTAGGAGTCATACAAACAGAAGTGAAATATCGCTTCTGTTTTTTTATTATTATATTCTATCATGGAGAGTTGTCCGAGTTGGCCGAAGGAGCACGCCTGGAAAGTGTGTAGGCGTCACAAGCGTCTCGAGGGTTCGAATCCCTCACTCTCCGTTATTTGTTTGTACCTCGTTAAATCTCGTGAAACAAAACGTTGATTTGACGGGGTTTTGTTATATCTTATTAACTTTCGTTAAACCTCGTAAGTCAAACTAAACGTTCCCGTAACATTCCTCTATATTGTTAAATTGATAAAAACGTCCCCACAAAATTAAATTACGTTCCCGTTCATATTTTCCAATACATTCACTGTTTTTTCTCTTTCTGTCTGCTCTACTTCATCTAATAGATGCGAAATATGTATCCATAGTAGTTTTAATATTTTTGTAACCTAATCTCTTTGAAGTGTAATAGATAGATACGTCATTGAGTAGTAAATAAGAACAATGCGTGTGTCTTATACTATGCAAAGTATATTTACCTATTTTATTTTCTAAACAAAATTTTTGTAACACTTTAGATACAGCATTGTGTGTAATCAATCCTACACCTGTACTGAATAATTGATTTGATAAACTCACTGGCATTTTAGATAATGTTTTTCTTAACATATTCATATCTGCAGCAGGTATATCTACAGTTCTATCTGAAGTTTCTGTTTTCGTTCCTGGTAAGTGTATTGTATTATTTTTATAATCTAAATCACTTCTACTTAGTTTTTGAACTTCTCCAAAGCGACCTCCAGTGACGATTAAAATATAAACAAATACATATGATTGAATAGGGGGATCAGATACATACTTCTTTAAATTTACAAAATTTTCTATGCTCATAAACTTTTCATCTTCTTTTTGTGCAGGTGTCTAGGTAAGATGGTTGGTAAATTAGAGGTGTGACACCTAGAAACGATTTGTTAAATGCTAATATTACCGGACAACTTAATTTAAATTATAGATTAATTTAGTTAGGTTTCATCACTAGTAAAAAAGACATGGACTATATAACTAAGAACATCAACAGTTTTACTAAGAGACTTGCAGAGGCTATCAATGGTAGACAAATAAACGCACTAAAAAGCAACCCATCTAGCAAAAAGATAACTTGGAACTGGGGAGGTACTTTCTACCCTAACGCACCTAAAAGTGGTATTAGAGTTAGAAGGTCGCTAGGTATCAATGGCGCTATTGTTGAAAGTGGCTCGTGATTATACAGAAAGACAGATTGGGTTAAATTCGACCAAGTTATTAAAAAAGATGGATATTGGTGGCACCACTTTAAATATCAAGCACCAGGTTCAAGTAATAAACATTTCTATTGAGCCGTTAGTAAAATTATAAACAAACAACAAAAAATAAAAAATGAGTAATATTGGGGTAAAATAGACTGGAAATGATATAATTAAATTACCAGGTCATTGTACAAGGGTAGTCGCTATGGCTACCTTATTTTTTTATACAAAAAAAGCGACTAAAAAGTCGCTTTTAAAAGTGTTATTTCTTTTTATTAAAATACATTAAAGTGATTATAATTGAATACGTGAAAAGAAATATCATTATAAACATTGCCATGTAATCACCTTTTCCTTATTTACAAATATAGTTGGTTGCACCAGTACAGCCTAGAGAGCTTATCAGACCACAAATTGTAGCTAATGAAAAGCCTCCCCAACCAGTAGTAATACCTAAAGCTGTAGCAGTTGCCCAACAACCTGCAGCTCCACCGGTACCACATAAAGCTCCTACTGCCCATTCACACCAACCACGCTCTTTAGGTGGTAAGTTTTTAGCAGAATCTTTTTCGATTTCATCTTTAGAGGTATGTTTAAAGTTTTTATCGTAGTAATGACCTTTCTGATCTATATTAAATTCATAATAAGGTTTGCCATTTAAAATGCCTTTCATATTAATATATTCTTTATTATTATATTTAACAAATTTTGAATACATCATATGATTGTAGAAAACTTCATTGTTTGCTTCGTTATATTTTAATTCAATCATTGCAAGGTTATCATTCATTTTAGCTAATTTTTTACCAAATACATAGTTAATAGAATATACATTGGTGTTTTTACCTTTATCCAAATGAACAATAATATCGTCATCTTTTATTGAGTCAATAGAAGTTGAATTAGCGTGCTTTTTATAAGCATTAGATTTTTTTATTTTTTTAATAATATTTTGTTTAGTTTTACTATCCACATTACTTTGAGGTTTGCTCACCTCATTATTTGCAGCATTAACGTTTTGAAACCCTGTTGCAACACAAAAACTTGAAATTATTATAATAGATAAAATTGATAGAAATAATTTTCTCATTAGAATTCCTCCTTATTGTGTTCTATACTCATACTATCATTTTAACTAATTAATATAACGATAATTCCTATGTGTTTATTATCATTTCGTAGATGTCGATATCAAAATTTTAACCATTTTACTAAAAGGTATGTTTTTTATTTTGGCAGAAATCTGTAATAGTCTGTTTAAAACATTTTGTATATGTTTCATATCTTTTATAGCAATTGAAATGATTTTATTAGCTGATTTTGTCATAGTACTTCTTAAATGAATAGTACTATTGATTTAATCTATATCGTTATATTGTAATTTTATACCTCTCCAAAAGGTCCACCTGCAGCTATAAGTATAAAAATTGCTAAATATGATAATTCATTTTTACAAGTTGAGAATTATTTTAATTTCCTGTATTCAGTTAAAGACATGAATTTATCTTCTTCTTTTTTTGTAGGTTTCCTTTCATAGATAGGGTCGTTCCAAGTTTGATCACGTTCAATTATTTCCTCATTTAACGCATCTTTAAAAGCTTGTGAAAAGCAATTATTTAATTTTTGAACACTTGCTTTCGTATGTCTTTTTTATGTCCACCAATAATGTGACCTTCTGCATACTCTTTTAACATTTCGCTATATTTGAGTTGTGAAAAATTTTTAATAGCTGTATTGCCAAACTTTTCATCAAAGATATTTAATGCATTATAATAACAGTTTAAAGTTGATTGTGATATTTTGTTCTTTTTATTAATTTTTATACAATCTTGAAAGTTTTCTAGAAACGGTGTTTCAGACGAAATGAGTTGGTTCTTATTTATTTCATTGTATTTAAGTTGCATTGTCTTATACGCTACTTTTTAGTTTTATAACCTCTTTTACGATAGCTCTTATTTTACATCTAAAATCATAAGACCATGTTATATTAATTTTTTCACATTCATTCTCGTTGTTCTTCTCTTGATGCTAAAAAATAGGACGAGAAAGTAACTCGTCCGTAAACTTAATTATCCAAATGCTCAATAGCATATTTTGCTTCTGATTCTGTAAATTTTTCACCGTAGTTAGACACCAAAAGATCGTAAATTGAGTCATTAGACATATGCATATCTTTGGCATATGATTTTGCTTTCTCAAGTGCATTCTTTTCATAATCAGCCTCTAGATGATCTATAGCATATTGTGCATCTTCTTTATCAAATTTTTCTCCATATTCAGATGTTAAAATATCATAAATTCCTAGTTTAGACATGTGAAAATCATCATAATATGACTTTGCCTTTTCAAGCGCAGAGTTCTCCAATCGTGTTGCAGATTCATTTTCTTTTCCAGGTTCTTTAGTATTTTCTTTGGTGGAGTCATAATTAGTTTTTGTTTCTTCTACTGCAGTTTTATGATTTCGCTCGTCTTTATCATTTACATTATTCTCTGTAGTTTCTTTAGTTTCGTTATTTGAATTTGATGTTGCTGGTACAATCATTTGTAGATTACCATAATAGGTAATGCTTGCTAATACGATAACTGAAATTGCAACAGTAATGATTGTTCTTGCAATAGATGGCCACTTGCTAAATTTCCACATGAGAAATAAACCTAGTGGAAAAATGAATAAAAGTGATAAAACTATAAACCATTCTTGTTTGTACCATGATGTCGTTTCTTGTTGCATAAAACGTCCTCCTGTGTATCTATTTGATGAAAAGTAGCAGGTTTAATTTTTAATATATTGAAAAAAGCAAATTTGTATATTTAAGGTTATAGAATCACATTGTTAGAAATAAATGTGTAGTAGGTAAGTTAAAGTAATTACTCAAGTCTTGAAGTGTTTTGCAATCGTGAGCGTTGATTGCTTTTTCAATTTGATTTAAAGAGATTAGTGCGTTAGTTAAATTACTTTTCACATAGTACATAGTAAGTGTTGATGTCTTCTCTCACATAAGAACTTGATGATAATTTACTGTTAACATATAATTCACTACCTAAAATGACTCATTCTAATTTATTTGACATTTCAATATATTTAATATCTATATCATCAATCAACTCCTTATATTGATGCATAATTCTCACTCCTTATTTAGTTTTAGAAATTGCATATTGATTATATTTATAAAATCAACTCCTATATGAAGGTTTAAATTATGCGTAATTTTATATATAAAAAAGAGACGTAATCATACTAAAGTGTAAATTAGTAATATAAGCGTCTCTCTTTATTTATCGCTATTTTTCTTTTGTTTTTATTAATCCATAAAAGCTATAATTTCTCTCATTTCATCTTCAGTAACATCAGGTGTAATATAAGTGATAATTTGATTGTTTTTCATTACGAAGTTTTATTCTGTTAATTTAGTAACATTAAACATTATCAGTTACAGTTTAAATTCTCTTTATTCCTATTGGAATGTTAGAATGAGTGAGTTTTGTAGCTTCATCTATTTCCCTTCAATCTATAGTTTATTATTCGGTGAAATATCTCGGAAAAAGTATTTAACAATTTCGGTACTCATATAAAACCCCATAGTGTTATATAAAGTAATTTAAAAATATAACAAACTAAACGGTGTTACAATATTATATAAATAAAATATATTAAATAATGAATTCATGAGGTGATTCTTTTTGAAAAGAGAACGATTCTTATAAAAATGTATATATAGTTAATAATAGAATGATTGATGAAAATAAATAGAGCACATTATTAATTGAAATGTGATAATGAAAGTTGCGTAGGTTACTAACTTAAAAGCATGATTACATTAAAGACTTATAGTTGACGCATGTAGTCCACATTTTCAATAGGGGATTGACTTTTGGACGTATTACTTTAAGTTGAAAATAACATATTAAGCTCAACTACTGATATTTAATAAGCAAGTAGGTATAATTATACGTGTATATAATTTGGAGGAATGCATTGTGAATTTTTGGTTACAGGAACAAGCTCAATCAAATGGAAATCGATTAGCGATTGTTACAAATCAGTTATCTTTAACGTACGAAGAATTATATCATCGTGCAAAAACAATCGCGGAATATTTAACTTCTTTAAATCAGAAAAGGATTGGTTTATATATAAGCAATGATATTGATTCAGTTGTTTTGATTCATGCTTGTTGGTTAGCTCATATTGAAATAGCTATGATAAATACACGTTTAACGCGACATGAGATGATAAATCAAATGAATTCAGTCGACATAGCAACGATTGTACACACGTTGCCTTTAGAATTAGAAGGGTTTAATTTATATCATTTTAATGATTTAACACAATTAGATAAACATGATGTTTCAGGTTACAAATTTAATTTAGAATCGATTGCATCAATTATGTTTACGTCTGGAACGACGGGACCTCAAAAAGCTGTGCCTCAAACGTTTAATAATCATTTAGCCAGTGCTAAAGGCTGTAAACAAAGTTTAGGATTCGAACAAAATACTGTGTGGCTTTCGGTCTTACCTATATATCATATTTCTGGGCTCAGTGTTATTTTGCGCGCAGTGATAGAAGGATTCACTGTCAGACTTGTTAAAAAGTTTCAAACTGATGATATGTTAACACAAATAAAGACTTATCCAATCACCCATATGTCCCTTGTTCCACAAACGTTAAAGTGGTTAATGGATGCAGGATTGACTCAACCATTTTCTTTAGAAAAAATTCTGCTAGGTGGTGCTAAATTATCACCACAATTAATTGAGCAAGCATTGACTTATCGTTTACCTGTATATAATTCTTTTGGTATGACAGAAACTTGCTCTCAGTTTCTAACAGCCTCACCTCAAATGCTCAAAGAACGTTTCGATACTGTTGGAAAACCAAGTGAAAATGTCGAAGTGAAAATAAAAAATCCCAACGCATATGGACATGGAGAGTTATTAATTAAAGGTGAAAATGTGATGAATGGTTATTTATATCCCAAATATTTAAAAGACACATTTGATAATGATGGGTATTTTCAAACTGGAGATATAGCTGAAATAGATGATGAAGGTTACGTCATAATATATGATCGGCGCAAAGATTTGATTATAAGTGGTGGAGAGAATATTTATCCTTACCAAATTGAAACAATCGCAAAAGACTTTGAAGGCATTGAAGATGCCGTATGTGTAGGAATATCAGATGATACTTGGGGTCAAGTACCAATATTATATTATGTGACAAATCAAGATATTAATCAAACTGAATTAATAGAACATTTTGAGAATCATTTAGCTAGATATAAAATTCCTAAAAAATATTATCAGGTCAAATCTTTACCTTATACATCGACAGGTAAATTACAACGTAAAAAGGTCAAAAGTGAAGACTTGAATGAGGGAAAGAATAATGAAAGTTAAGGCAATCAATCTATATACTTATAAGGAACCTTTTAAATCACCAATTTCAACACCGAAAGTGAAGTTAACGCATCGAGAAAGTTTGTTTACGGAAATAGTAACTTATAGTGGAGAAACTTATTATGGAGAATGTAATGCATTTTTAACTAATTGGTATGATAAAGAAACAATACTCACAGTCGTAAACAGATTAAGACAGTGGATACCGCAAGTACTTCATAAAGATATGACATCTTTTGATTCATGGTTACCTTACCTAAATCAAATGAATGATGCGCCAGCTGCTAGATCAATGGTTGTCATGGCTGTTTATCAAATGTATAACGACTTGCATGATTTTGAAGTACAATACCGTGCTACAGTTAGTGGCTTAACTAATAGTCAAATTGAAACATTATTAGAAACAAGACCGAAACGTATAAAACTTAAATGGTCAACATCACTCATCAAAGATCTTGAAACTATACGTTTATTAAATTTTGATTGTGATATTGCTATAGATGCAAATGAATCATTAACAAAGCCATCATTTTTACAATTAGCCAACGTAAATACATCAGATATTATATATATTGAAGAACCTTTTAAAATTCTAGAAGATTTAAATGATATTGATATGTCTATTTTTCCTAGAATTGCCATCGATGAAAAGGCACTTTCTATAGAAAAAATACAATCAATAATTCAGCAATATCCCATACAAGTCGTCGTGTTAAAACCATTTAGACTTGGGGGAATAGATAGAATGTTAAACGCCATGAAAATTTTGAAAGAAAAAAATATAAGGTTTGTAGTTGGGGGCATGTATGAGTTTGGTCTAAGTAGATATTTTACAGCAATGTTAGCTAAAGAAGGAAGTTATCCGGGTGATATTACGCCACACGGTTATTATTTTTCTAACGATATCGTAGAGACAAGTGGCATATTAAAAGGGGGAATGATTTATTTCACTCCCCCTAAAGTCAAACGTTCTTTACTTAACAAAGTTTAATGATGATGTGTGGTTTTAGAATTTTTATCTTTTTTTAATGGAACAGGATCAAAGCCACCTTTATGCAATGGATGACATTTAAGTATGCGTCGTACACCGAGATAAAGTCCCTTTAGTGCACCATGGTATTCGATGGCTTCTCTAGTGTATTGTGAACATGTTGGATAAAATCGACATGTTGGTGGTGTAAGTGGCGAAATAAAACGTTGATAAAATACAACTAGAGATAATAATATTTTTTTCAACATTGATAAAGGCCTCCAACTAAATATTTAATAATTATATTTTAACACAGGATGAGAGGAAGTGAGGAACGTGGAGTTTGAGGATAAAGATGGAAGGATTGTAACATTGAACTATAAAAATGAAAATGATATGCCTAATGGCAATCACGTTCTTGCAATTCCGGTATACAATAATCAGTTATTATTTACAAACCATCAACATCGTGGGATAGAGTTTCCTGGTGGTAAAGTTGAAATAAGCGAACAAAGTAAAGAAGCAGTAATTAGAGAACTATACGAAGAGACGGGGGCAATCGCAAAATTTATCTATTATTTTGCACAGTATAGTATAAAAATGGAGCATGATGAGCCGTTTATAAAGGACGTTTACTTCGTTGAAGTAAGTCATTTGGAATATGTAGATACCTATTACGAGACTTTAGGCCCTTGTCTTTATCATCAAATTAATGATATTCCTTTAAATAAAAGAAGTTTTTTAATCAATGATAAGGCGATTCTTCATTGTTTGGAAAGGGTGAAAACACTTGGATTTTATTAAGGAAAAGCGCATGCCAATCGAATATGAAACTCATTTTTTTAATGAAGTAACATATCTTGTAGATTATTTAAAAGTCAAGGCTCTGATGATGATTCCGAAAAATAAAAAAGATATCAAACGTATCGTTATATACTTAAGAGGTGGTAAAGGGCAAGTTGGAAGAGTGAGAGCTGCAAGACTTATGCAATTTGCAAATGAATATACTTTAGTTATAGGTCCTTACTATAGAGGAAATAATGGAAGTGAAGGAAGAGATGAATTTTACCGCGGTGATTTAAATGATGTAACGCATTTGATTCGACTTTTAAATCAAAACTATCCTTCTGCATTTATACATATGGTAGGATTTTCACGTGGAGGTCTACAAGGATTACTTACTTTTAATGATTTGCCTGTAGATAGTTATATGATTTGGGGTGGCGTATCTGATATACATTTAATGTATGAAGAACGAGTTGACTTGAGAGGTATGCTACGACGAATGGTTGGACATCCAAAAAAAGATGCGAAAGCTTATAAAAGCAGAGATGCAATGCAATTTATAAAAAAAGATAGTCCTCCTATTCTCATTATTCATGGTGGCAAAGATATTCAAGTTGGAATACATCAAGCTTATGATTTAGAAAAAAAATTAAAATCCAAAGGAATTTATTATCAAACCTATTATCAATTGGATGAAGGTCATGTACCACGACCTCCTGCGATGAGAGACGTAATTCGATATATACATCAATGGATGAACGACGTCGAAAATAAAAATTTAAATATATAGTGACAATGGATTATACAAGTTGATGATAGCAATGTAGATATTAGGAATAATTAGTTATTAAATAAAGAGACTGTTTGAAACTCTAGAAATGTATTATCATATCCAGATATCCTCAAATAAATGTATTATTATTTCCATCGTCATTTAAATAAAAATTTAAGTGCCCGAGATATTAAAAGCTTTCTCAGGCACAATGCTTTTAAATTTAGCGTGATAAATGTGTATATTAATTATTGATTAAATGCACCTTTGTTGGCAATATGTTCAACTTCCTTGCCGAATTTTTTAAAGTTATTATTAAAGCGTTGAATCAAATCGTAAGCTTGTGCTTTGTAGTTATCTTTATTGTTCCAAGCATTGATAGGATTCAGAATAGTTGTAGGTATACTGTCAATCTGAACTGGAATATTTAAGCCAAATGTATCATCTTTAATATATTTAGTATTTTTTAATTTACCTGATATAGCTTGATCTACCATTTCACGAGTATAGTGTAGACTAATTCTTCGCCCTATACCATATTTACCACCTGTCCATCCAGTATTTACTAGATATACATCTACATCATGAATATCGATTAAATTTCCAAGTAAATCAGCGTACTTTGTTGGACTTAAAGGTAAGAATGGTGCACCAAAGCAAGTTGAAAACGAAGGTTGAGGTTCAGTAACACCACGTTCTGTTCCAGCTAGTTTAGACGTGAATCCACTTAAGAAATGATACATTGCTTGATCTTTAGTTAGCTTAGAAATAGGAGGGATAACTCCAAATGCATCAGCGGTTAAGAAAATAATCGTATTCGGATGTGCTGCCTTTGAAGGTGTAACAATATTCTCTATATAGTCAATAGGGTAGGCGGCGCGAGTGTTTTCAGTATAGGTGTTATCATCAAAATCTACCGTACCGTCATCATTTGTAACTGTGTTTTCTAATATTGTTCCGTATTTAATAGCATTATAAATTTGAGGCTCTTTCTGTTTAGATAAATGAATTGCTTTTGCATAACATCCACCCTCAATATTAAAAACGCCATTTTTATTCCAACCATGTTCATCGTCACCAATTAACTTACGTTTTGGATCGGCAGAAAGCGTCGTCTTACCAGTTCCTGATAATCCAAAGAATAGTGCTACATCTCCTTTTTCTCCAACATTAGCTGAACAATGCATACTCATGATATCCTGCATTGGAAGCAAATAGTTCATTACAGAGAAAATACCTTTTTTCATTTCACCAGCATATTCTGTGCCACCAATTAAAATCACTTTATGTTTAAAAGATATAATGACAAATGTTTCACTATGTGTCCCATCTAATTTGGGATTAGCTTTAAAGTGAGGTGCTGAAACAATTGTGAAGTTGGGTTTTATATTTTGAGCTTCATCTATAGATTCTGGACGAATAAACATGTTACGAGCAAATAAATTATGCCAAGCTAATTCATTTATCACCTTAAGTTTAAGACGTGACTCTTTATCGCTCCCTGCATATCCACTAAATATGTAAAGTTCCTCTTTCTGATTTAAATAATCGAGTACTTTATTGTAAAGTTTTAGAAATGTTTCTTCATCCATGGGCTGATTGATATCTCCCCAATTTATATTATCCTTATACGATGGTTCAGTGACTATAAATTTATCTTTAGGTGAACGACCAGTGTACTTACCTGTTTTAACATTTATTGCCCCCAGTTCAGTTAACTCACCCTCATGATTTTTTAAAATTTTTTTGTATAATTGTGTTGATGATAGTTGAAAATGTGATGTAGCTTTTTCTATTAGCTGATTTATCTTAAGTGTTTCTGTGTATGTATCTATAGACATACCCAATCCCTCCATACGATAATTTATGTAAGCCCTTACATTTAGATAGTATAACATACCGATTGAATTTATCCACTTTAAAATAGAAATAGTGACAATGTATAAAATTGACAACATACTTTGAATTAGATATTATTAAGTTTAACGGATTCTCTTATCCTGAGTGGTGGAGGGACATGGACCCAATGAAACCCAGCAACCTCTTTATTTAAAGAAAGGTGCCAAACCGTTTGCAGACAAATATGGTCTGAACGATAAGAGCGAATGGACGTTTAAGAGCCTTCTCTCTATCTATATAGTGAAGAAGGCTCTTTTATTTAGCTCTCATATTTAAAGAGAATTTTCGTAATTTATTTAAAGGAGAAAATGATGACATACAATAAACGATTATTTACCTCAGAATCAGTTACTGAAGGCCATCCTGATAAAATTGCTGACCAAGTTTCAGATGCCATTCTTGATGAAATATTAAAGGATGATCCCAATGCTCGTGTAGCATGTGAAACAACAGTAACAACAGGAATGGCACTTATTTCTGGAGAAATCTCAACAACTACTTATGTAGATATTCCTAAAGTGGTGAGAGAAACGATTAAAGATATTGGTTATACTAGAGCAAAATATGGTTATGATTCACAAACAATGGCAGTGTTAACTGCGATTGATGAACAGTCTCCTGATATTGCACAGGGTGTAGACAAAGCTCTTGAGTATCGAAATGATATTTCTGAAGAAGAAATTGAAGCAACAGGTGCAGGTGACCAAGGATTAATGTTTGGATATGCAACTGATGAAACTGATACGTATATGCCTCTACCTATATTCCTGTCGCATCAACTTGCTAAACGATTGGCTGATGTACGAAAAGATGAAATTTTAGATTATCTTCGTCCAGATGGAAAAGTACAGGTGACTGTTGAATATGGTGAAGATGACAAACCTAGACGTATTGATACCATTGTAGTTTCTACACAACATGCTGAAGATGTAGAGTTAGCACAAATTGAAAAAGACATTAAAACGCATGTTATTTACCCAACTGTAGATAAAGCTTTATTAGATGATGAAACTAAATTTTACATTAACCCGACTGGACGTTTCGTTATTGGAGGACCTCAAGGAGATGCTGGTTTAACTGGACGTAAAATTATAGTTGATACGTATGGTGGTTATGCCCGTCATGGTGGAGGTTGTTTTAGTGGTAAAGATCCTACTAAAGTAGATCGTTCAGCAGCTTATGCAGCAAGATATGTAGCTAAAAATATTGTTGCAGCTGGTTTAGCTAAACAATGTGAAGTACAACTTGCATATGCAATTGGTGTAGCAGAACCCGTTTCCATTTCAATTAATACGTTTGATACTGGAAAGGTTTCAGAAGCACGTTTAGTTGAAGCTGTAAGAAAGCATTTTGATTTAAGACCAGCAGGTATCATTAAAATGTTAGACTTAAAACAACCGATATATAGACAAACAGCAGCGTATGGTCATTTTGGACGTACAGACGTATTGTTACCATGGGAAAAATTAGATAAAGTCAATGTTTTAAAAGATGCTGTTGAAATTCAATGACTTGTAAAATAGAAAATAAATAATTATAAAATATATGTCGAAAATAAGCCTTTTTTCTATTATAATTAGAGTTATTGAAACTGATAAAGGAGCGTTGTTTTAATGGATTTTTCTTCACCGACAGTAATTGGCTTAATTGTTGCAATACTTGTGGCTGTTTTATTCTTTATACTCTTCTTAATAGCGAACCATAGTAAGAAGAAAGTGAAGAATCAAACAGAAGCACATTATAAAGAAAAAGAACAACATCTAAAAGAATCTCATGAAGAAGCTTTAGAAAAAGAGAGAGTTGAGAATAAAAAAGTTGTTACAAAACAAAAAGAAGATTTTGACGTGACAGTTAGTAACAAAAATCGTGAAATTGATGCGTTGAAACTATTCTCAAAAAATCATAGTGAATATGTTACAGATATGCGATTAATTGGTATTCGTGAGAGACTAGTAAATGAAAAGAGAATACGCCCTGAAGATATGCATATTATGGCAAATATTTTCTTGCCTAGTAATGAGTTAACTAATATTGAACGTGTGAGTCATCTTGTACTTACACGAACTGGCTTATATATAATTGATTCTCAATTATTAAAAGGCCATGTTTATAATGGTATTAGTGGTGCGCAATTTAAAGAATTACCTACGATGTCACAAGTTTTTGACACGCTCGACTTAGATTCATCACAGCCACAGACATTGGTCTTAGATCAAAATGAAGATCAACATTCATTATCTTTTGTTAATTATTCAGATAAGATTAAACATATTGAAAAATTAGCAGGAGATTTACAAAATGAATTGAATACCAAATATACGCCTACATCAATACTGTATTTTAATCCTAAAAAGGATAATGATGTTACAATTTCTCATTATACGCAGTCATCAAATGTTAAAGTTTTAGTTGGTCCTGAACAATTAGATGAATTCTTCAACAAGTTTGTTTTCCATGGACGCATACAGTACAATGTGGATGATTTACAAGATATCATGGATAAAATCGAGTCATTCAATTAAATTATTAAAGAAATACTTTATTTTTCATATGAGTGCTTATTATAGTCTTCAAAACAATTACTACAAATTAATTGTTTTGAAGGCTTTTTTGATTTGATAGTATTACTTTTTTAAATAGTAAAAATAGGGTATGTATTACTAGTAAACTTTTCAATTACAATGATTAAAGGAGAGATTATATGGAGACGGTTCAATTTTATAACGGAAGAACAATGCCGAAAATAGGGCTCGGAACTTATAGAGTAAAAGATGGCGATGAATGTAGAGAATCTGTAAAATATGCTATCGAACAAGGTTATAGAAGTATAGATACGGCAATGATTTATGGTAACGAAGAAACGGTAGGTCAAGGTATTAAAGAAGGATTAGAATCGACTGGTTTAAGTCGTGAAGATTTATTTATAACTTCTAAATTATGGCTAACTGATTTTGGACGTCAAAATGTGGAAGATGCCTATCGACAATCTGTTGCAAAATTAGGACTGGATTATTTAGATTTATATCTGATGCATTGGCCAGGTACAAATGAAGCGGTAATGATTGATACTTGGAGAGGTATGGAAGACTTGTATAAACAAAATCAGGTGAAAAATATTGGTGTGAGCAATTTTACTCCAGAACATTTTGAAGCATTGCTTGCCCAAGTTTCTATTAAACCGGTCATTAACCAAGTAGAATTTCATCCTTATTTAACACAAAATGAATTACGAAAGTATTTAGAAGCTCAAAATATTATCATGGAATCATGGTCTCCATTAATGAATTCACAAATTCTCCATGATGAAGTCATAAATGAAGTAGCTAATGAAGTAGGAAAAACTCCAGCCCAAGTTGTAATAAGATGGAATATTCAGCACGATGTTGTTGTTATACCTAAATCCGTAACACCACATCGCATAGAAGAAAATTTAGACGTATGGAATTTTGAATTAAGCGACAACCAAATGGAAAGAATCGATCAATTAAATCAAGATAAAAGAATTGGACCTAACCCTCTTGAATTTAACGGTAAGTAAATCAATAGTAAAATGAGGTTGGGATATAATTCCTAGCAAAATAGCCAGTA
>NZ_KV831359.1:853-7125 GCF_001837075.1 Staphylococcus sp. HMSC063F05 | reverse complement strand
GCGAGCCAACAATACGAAGTATTGTAAATAAAGATGCCAGTAAATGGATTTATGTAAACCTATTACTGACTTTTTTGCTAGGAATTATGTCCCAGCCTCTTTACAAATTTTGTAGCGAATCGATATTTATATTTAAAAATCCATGTTTTAGATAACTTTGACCCTATTTACCATTTTAAACTTAAGACAACAATTTGTTTCCAAACTTCTATAAGTATTTTCATGATATACTAATTCTCTTTTAAAAGTTTAAAATGATGTCACTATAACAAATTCGTTAACTCAGTATAGTAAACTTTGACTTTTATCATTCGAAAACATAAATTTTATAACACTCGTGATAAAAATTTTCAGTTCGACTGTGCTGAGGATTTTCAAATATGTTTTGTGGTGTACCAGATTCAACCACAACACCATCGGCCATAAATACTACTTTATCACTTATTTCTTTAGCAAAGTTCATCTCATGCGTGACAATCACCATTGTCATACCTTCATTCGCTAATTGTCTCATTACTTTTAAAACATCCCCTACTACTTCAGGATCAAGTGCAGATGTTGGTTCATCAAATAACATAACATCAGGTTCCATTGCCAAAGCTCTTGCAATAGCAACTCTTTGTTTTTGACCTCCAGACAGTTGATTAGGATATGAATCTGCTTTGTCTTTAAGCCCCACTTTTTCAAGTAAATATAAAGCTTTCTCTTTTAATTGATCTTTACTATCTTTATGTAATAAAAGTGGTGCCAACATTACATTTTCAATGACCTTTTTATGAGGAAATAAATTAAAATTTTGAAATACCATACCCATTTTTTGTCGTAAATTATCTAAATGAACATTATGTTGAGTTAATTCATTATCTTCAAATATAACTTTACCTTTTGAAGGTACATCTAACAAATTCATACAACGGAGTAAAGTGCTTTTACCACTTCCAGATGGTCCAATTATTGCAACCACTTCACCCTTTTCAACAGTAAGATTAATATCTCTCAATACTTCATTTGCTCCAAATTTTTTATTTAAATTTTTAATATTAATCACTGGCACTCATTCTCCCTTCAATAAAATTCATAACACGTGTAAGTGCAAATGTAAGTAAGAAATATAGTAATGCTGCAACTAACAATGTTGTGAAAGGATCAAAAGATATCCCTTGTACAACTTGTGCATTAAACATGATTTCACTCACTCCAATTGTGGAAACTATAGACGATTCTTTAATCAAGGTTACAAATTCATTACCTAATGCAGGTAAAATTTTCTTAATTGCCTGTGGCATAACTACTGATTGCATAGTCTGTCTATAATTCAATCCTAAACTTCTAGCAGCTTCAGTTTGTCCTTTATCTACAGCATTAATACCAGCTCTAATAATCTCGGCAATGTAGGCTGAAGAATTTATAACAAGCGCAATAGTACCACAAATTAAAGCTGAAATATCTAACCCCAAAGCTGCAGTAGTCCCAAAAAATACAATAAACACTTGCACAAGCATAGGAGTACCTCTTAAAAATTCTATGTATATACTTGCTATCCATTGTAATGGTCTAATTTTACTTATTTTTAATAAAGCTATAAAAGAGCCTAAAATAGACCCCAATACCACACCTACTAATGAAATCAAAATAGTATTTTTAATTCCTTTAATGAAAAAACTGCCATATTTAGAAATAAAATTTCCATCATCTTGCATATCTTCGGCTGCTTTTGTCATGTATTGATCAATTAAATTTTTTTCTTTTACATTATCAATCGTTTGATTTAGCTTATCTAAAAGTACAGGAGAGTTCTTAGGAACAGCTATACATGTTTGTTTCTTTTCTTCATTAAATTTAATCTTTGAAAATGTTAGTTCTGAATTTTGTTTTAAATATGCCTCACCTACTGGTTTTTCAACAACTACACCTGCTACTTTTCCACTTTTTAAAGATAATATAGCTTCAGGTAATCTATTGAGTGAAGAAATTTTACTATCTTCAATCTCAGTTTGTGCAATTTTTTCTTGATCTGTCCCTTTTTGCGCAGCAATTTTTTTGCCTTCAAAATCTTTGATGTTTTGATAACGTTTTGCATCATCTTTTTTAATCATCATCACATTATTTGTAATCATGTAAGGTTTTGTAAAATCCACTTCTTTTTTTCGTTCGGGAGTTGTTGTCATACCGGAGATAATAATATCGATTTTACCGGTCTTAAGTGCACCTAATAAGCTATCAAATTGCATGTTTACAATTTTTAGCTTTAGATGATTATCTTTCGCAATCTTTTTAGCTAATTCTATATCTACACCCGCATATTCAGTTTTACCATGTATCGTCTTTTCAAATTCTAAAGGTGCATAATCAGCTGACAATCCAACTCTTAGTTCTCCTCGATTTTTTATTTTAGTCCAATTTTCATCTTCATTTGCATATGTACTCGGACTGATGAATAAGGTGAAAGTACTTAACATTATTATTATGATTGATAGCATTTTGAACAAACACTTCATTGTTTTGACCTCCTTTTTTTTAATAATTATACATTATTATACATAAATACACATATTCGCGCAATTAGATTTTCAGATATAGTATAAAAAAATACCCGAGACATTGAATGTCTCGGGTATTTTTATACTATCTAAACTTAATAAATATATTCATTAAGTTATTCAAATTTCAACTTTTACCTTAAAAAAAGTAAAGAGTTTGTTACATATCATATACTGATTCCTAATATAATAATTAAAATTAATCTTTTGAGATTTCAAATTTATATATTTCATCACTGTATGTACTTAATACTTTTTTACAAATTTTGTGTACAATAAAGGCACCTGCAAATGGTATCACGAAATATCCAATAATTAATAAAATAATATTCATAGATGGATTTCCCGACATACGGTTTAATGCATTGATGGGACCAACCAATCCAGTATAACCAAAGCCAGCAGATAGTGCAGTCCCTTTAATTTTTAAAATATAAGCAATTATACCACATATGACTCCATTAATTGTCAATGGTATGGCTATAATTAAATGCTTTAAGTACACAGGAATCATCATTTTAGCAGCACCTATGAGTAATACCACGTTAACTCCAAGAGAATTAACTCTTAAAGATCCAAATAAAAAGGTTACACAAGCTGCAACTATTCCCATATTTGCAGCACCACTTCCTAAACCAGTAAGGTTAATTGCTGTTGCTATAGCAACTAACGAGATTGGAGTTACCATTAATAAAGAAAATGTTACACAAATTAATATAGACATTAATAATGGATTTAATTCTGTAAACCTGTTTACTAATTTTCCTAGTGACTGCGTAATAACTTGAACGTAAGGTAATGTTAATAACCCTATTAATCCACTAATTACAGGAACTAAAACGGGTAAAATAATCATTTCTAAGGAACCTAATTTCCCCTCTAAAAACATATAAATGAAACACGCTAATATAACTACTAAAATTACATTTATAATATCTCCAATTCCTTTTAATTCAATTGTTTGTCCATTATAGTGTACAGCTCCAGAACCTAGCATTGCTGAAATACCAATAATTGCAGCACCTGTACCTTTAAATTTAAATTGGTGCGCAGCAAGAACCCCTATAATAAAAGCCATAAAAGATTGTATGATTGTTACTAGCTGAAAAATCGTTTCTAGTACATGATTACCTTCTTTGAAGAATTTTAATAATTCACCTAATAAGGCATTAGGTAACAGTGCAATAACTACCCCTGCTCCTACTGCATTCAAAATGTTGTTAAAAAATCGCTTTCCATTTATTTGCGAATGACTCATGTTAAACCTCCATTTAAAACATTAAATTAATCGTATTATAGAAACGAAATATAAACAATCATTTAATATCAAATTTCATGTCAATAATTAAAGAAATTTGAGCATTTATACTTAATAGGGATAATATTTAGCATTTACTTATTTGATAAAAAAACATCCAAGGTTAAATTATATATTTAACCTTGGACGCATATGTTATATATATTTTATAAAAACTAAATTTAATTACTGAATATTTATATCAGGTATATTGTTTCTTAGGAATTGTTGAACGAAATCATTAATATAAACACTGCTATTGTATTTATTATCTACGCCACCATAATGTATTCCAATAACTTGATTTTTACCATTAAATACTGGAGATCCAGAGTTTCCACCTACAGTACTTAGGTCATATCTTAATTCCTCGCCACCAATATAGACAACTTTACCTACACTTTCCCACATTGTGGCTAATGGTTTGTCACCAGGGTAACCAGTAACAGTGATGTTTTCATTAATTCTAGTGTCTGTATTGCTACTTATAGTTGCAGGTTTAACTACTTGACCAATATGTTGATTATGTTCGTTTGGTGACACTCTTAAGATTGCTAAATCACTATTACCAGGATACGGTATGATTTCTTGACCCACAAATTTGCCATTAGGATAATCATTTTCATTTTTAGCTGAAGGATGGACACTAATATTTCTTGGATTACCCTTAGCTCCATTAACAACGTGTTTATTAGTTAATATTTCATTTTCACCTACAACAACACCTGAACCACTCATATATCCACCATCTATTGGTATATAAATAAAACTAACAGCATCATAATGACCTTGTGTAGTATTAAAAATTTGATGTCTATTATTATTAGGTAATATTACACTTGGGTAACTTTTATTTTGACTTGGTTTGATATTATGACTCGAACTATTAATATCTAAAACATTTTTGTTTTCTGTGTCAAGTGAGGAATGATTATGGCTTTCTGTATCGGTTTTTGCATAAGAAGTATTTACCATTGTAGTAGTTGCTAACGCTGCAATTGTCATTGTACATATAGATAAAAATCTCTTTTTCATATGATAACCTCCAAAAATTATAAAATTTATTTTTTTAATAACAGCTGTTACAATTAAATTATATATATAAACTGATAAAATATGTGATTAAATGCCTAAATGTTAAAATAAAAACCCTATCTGTTTACATTATATTAAATATTATATTTATTTTTTAAAATATTTTTTATAAGAATTTGGACACAATTATTAGTAACTTACTCATTAATAAAATTTTTGAGACTATCAAATGATAAATAACAATTAGCGCTTAAATAAATAAAAAAAGAGTGAAAACATTAAATTTACAATGGTTTCACTCTAAAAATATAAATGTATACCGGTGGTCGGGATCGAACCGACACTCCAATAAAGGAACGGGATTTTGAGTCCCGCGCGTCTGCCAATTCCGCCACACCGGCTCAATATATAAACAAAAAACTTCCCAATGGAAGTGAATAATGGAGCGGAAGATAGGATTTACACCTATATCTCATTCCGGGAAGGAATGTGTTCTGAGAGTTGAACTACTCCCGCATATTTAAAATTGGAGCGGAAGATAGGATTTGCACCTATATCTCATTCCGGGAAGGAATGTGTTCTGAGAGTTGAACTACTCCCGCATAATATTAAAATTTGGAGCGGAAGATAGGATTTACACCTATATCTCATTCCGGGAAGGAATGTGTTCTAAGAGTTGAACTACTCCCGCATAATAACCTGGAGGCGGCAACCGGATTTGAACCGGTGATAAAGGTTTTGCAGACCTCTGCCTTACCACTTGGCTATGCCGCCAATAACTGGGCTAGCTGGATTCGAACCAGCGCATGACGGAGTCAAAGTCCGTTGCCTTACCGCTTGGCTATAGCCCATTAATATAAAGGGCGGTTGAAGGGAATCGAACCCTCGAGTGTCGGAACCACAATCCGATGCGTTAACCACTTCGCCACAACCGCCATGGCAGGGGCAGTAGGAATCGAACCCACATCAAAGGTTTTGGAGACCTCTATTCTACCGTTGAACTATGCCCCTATATAAGATGGTGGAGGGGGGCAGATTCGAACTGCCGAACCCGAAGGAGCGGATTTACAGTCCGCCGCGTTTAGCCACTTCGCTACCCCTCCAAAATGGTGCCGGCCAGAGGACTTGAACCCCCAACCTACTGATTACAAGTCAGTTGCTCTACCAATTGAGCTAGGCCGGCTATAGGTATGGTTCAGGACAGAATCGAACTGCCGACACATGGAGCTTCAATCCATTGCTCTACCAACTGAGCTACTGAACCAAAATAAGAAATCGTAATGACACCTCTTTGAAAACTGAGTCATGTATGTTCTAAAAAACAATATGCATATCAACTGTTTCATCACGAAACCCATATCAATAATATTGCGGGAGGCGGATTTGAACCACCGACCTTC
>NZ_KV831359.1:548-753 GCF_001837075.1 Staphylococcus sp. HMSC063F05 | reverse complement strand
CAGGCAGGCGTGTTAACCGCTACACTACGGGACCATTAAAACGGAGGAAGAGGGATTCGAACCCCCGCGAGCCGTTAAGCTCCTGTCGGTTTTCAAGACCGATCCCTTCAGCCGGACTTGGGTATTCCTCCACAAATTATAGGTAAATAACTATTAAAATTTAATAAATGGCGGTCCCGACGGGAATCGAACCCGCGATCTCCTG
>NZ_KV831359.1:0-448 GCF_001837075.1 Staphylococcus sp. HMSC063F05 | reverse complement strand
CGATCCCTTCAGCCGGACTTGGGTATTCCTCCAAAATTATATGGACCTTGCAGGACTCGAACCTGCGACCGAACGGTTATGAGCCGTTAGCTCTAACCAACTGAGCTAAAGGTCCTGAATATAATTATACAACTAATAGTAGTGGCGGTGGAGGGGATCGAACCCCCGACCTCACGGGTATGAACCGTACGCTCTAGCCAGCTGAGCTACACCGCCGTTATGTAGTTTGTAAATTAATATTGGTGGAGACTAGCGGGATCGAACCGCTGACCTCCTGCGTGCAAAGCAGGCGCTCTCCCAGCTGAGCTAAGCCCCCAAAATTTATTTTACTATCGGGAAGACAGGATTCGAACCTACGACCCCTTGGTCCCAAACCAAGTGCTCTACCAAGCTGAGCTACTTCCCGTAAAATAAGCGCGCCCGATAGGAGTCGAACCCATAACCTCTT
>NZ_KV831358.1:59690-149690 GCF_001837075.1 Staphylococcus sp. HMSC063F05 | reverse complement strand
TGACATATTGTCATTCAGTTTTCAATGTTCATTTTCTTACCGACAAGAATTAATTATACTCTTCATGATTGTTTAAGTCAACAACTTTTTGAAATTAATTTTAGTCGTTTGTTTAATGATTCGTTAAGTTGTTTCGCTCAACAAATAAACACTATACAGACTTATTCTCGTTTTAACAACAGTAAAAATTACACTATCAAAAACAATTCAAATTACTCCGGAGGAAAAACCGAACTTTTTTTGTATGAAATTTAATTATAAACGTGTTATACAGAAAAATGGTTGCTAAAATAAAACTTAAACGCCTATACAAACCCTATTCACAAACTTTATTTTTGTTGTTCATTTTAAAATATTTTTACTATTTTACTATAATCCTTGTTTTTTATTCCAAATACTTTACATCATCCTTGGGTAAAGAAGGATTGATTCTTATCCTCATTAATAATAAATGTAATTATAAAAGCCTTTCCGTGAACTCAATAAGTCTGAATTCTAAAAAGCGAAACAGAAATCTTATCATATTCTTCTTTGTTTCAATCCATTACCGAACCCCAACTTGCTTTGTCTGTTGAATTTCTCAGTGAAATTCTCTATGTTGGGAAGATTCATATATAAGCGTGTTCAATCTTCTTCTATTTAAATGTAAATAAAGTCTAGAATATAGACTTATATCCCAGACTTTAAAATAGTAGATATTATTACATTTCCGTTCTACCTGCAATTGCTTTAGATAAAGTCACTTCATCAGCATATTCTAAATCGCCGCCTACAGATAAACCTTGTGCCAGTCTTGTGACTTTAATCCCAATTGGTTTAACCAACCTAGATATATACATTGCAGTAGACTCGCCTTCTAGGTTAGGATTCATAGCTAATATAAGCTCTTTCACCTCATCGTTTTTGAGGCGTTCAACTAATGCAGGTATATTGATGTCTTCAGGCCCAATACCATCCATTGGTGAAATCGAACCATGAAGCACGTGATATAAACCTTTATATTCACGCATTTTTTCCATTGCTATGACATCTTTGTCATCTTCAACTACACATATGACAGAACGATCTCGCTGTTTATCTTCACATATATAACAAGGATCATTTTCTGTAATATGCCCACAAACACTACAATAGGTAAGTTCTCTTTTAACATCAACTAGTGCTTTAGCAAACTTAACAACATCGTCTTCTTTCATATCTAAAGTATGAAAAGCCAGACGTTGAGCCGTCTTTGGTCCAATGCCTGGCAGTTTCATAAAACTATCGATAAGCTTTGATATAGGTTCTGGATAATGCATATTTCATCACATTCCAGGGATGTTTAAGCCTTGAGTATGCTTACCTAAACGTTGTTGTGTTAACTCATCTGCTTTATTCATCGCTTCATTTGTAGCCGCCAATACTAAATCTTGAAGCATCTCAATATCTTCTGGATCAACAGCTTCTTCTTTAATTTCTACATCCACAACTTCTTTATGACCTGTTACAGTAACAGTCACCATACCTCCGCCTGCTGTTCCAGCAACGCGTTCTTCTTTTAATTTCTCTTGTTCTTGAGCCATTTTCTTTTGCATTTTCTGCATTTGTTTCATCATTTGTTGCATATTTCCGCCACCGCGCATAATTTCACTTCCTCCTTAATAGTAAACAATTTCTATAAAAATTTAGCTTTTATTACATTATACATACCAAGATATCGCTTGTCATGTATCAGTCTTCATCAACTAAGTGTACAGTTTCCTCACCAAATAAGTCTTTAGCTTTTTGAGCAATATCTATTTGTTGAGACTGTTGTGTGCTTTGTTTTTCGCTTTGATGTGTTTCATTGGTGTTACGATTTTGTAAGTACTCTGCTCTCACTCTCAGCCATTGGTCAGCCGGCACTCCAACTACTTTGACAGTTTTATTAACTATATTACAAACTACACTTTCAATATTGTTTCTCTTTTCATCATCTTTATTTACTATTTCACAATGAATTTCTTCATCAAATTTAACTAACACATGATCTTCACTAGCTGCTACTGGTTCTGAATTCAGTAGCAAACTTACTAAAGACTTTTTATCATTACTTTTTGCATGATCAATCACTTCTTGCCAATGGTTCTTCAACAATTTGATATCATCTTTGTTTGCTTTGTCTAATACTTTCGCTATTTGTTGCATAGAAAACGTATTTTTAGATCGTTGAATCGTACGTGTTGGTTTCTTAGGTTGTTGACTAACTTTATTAGTTTTGATCCCTTGTTCTTTTAAGGTTTTAAGCTCATTTTCAAGTTGTTCTAAACGTTGTAATAACATCTCATTATCTGGTTCATTAGCTACCGATGCTGTTGCTACATTTTGTACAGTTTGAGGCTGTGTCTTAATCATTTCTGCAAGTTTAACTAGCAACACTTCAAAATGAACACTTTGATTTACACTGAACCTAATGGATACTAGTGTATCATTGATGATATCTATCATCCTGTATAACATATCTAAGTCGAAATGAATAAGTGATTCAAAATGAACGGATTCGTTAGACGTTTTATTCATAATTGTATCTCTAACAAAGTAAATCATATCATTAATGAGTCTGTTGACTTCTTTACCTTCTGAAATAAAATGATGATATCTATTAAATGCGGCTTTAACATCACTTTTTACAATGTCATTAAATAACTCATTTAATGCCGCTTCATCAACACTACCTGTAACATTTAAAGCATCTTGTAAAGTAAGTCGTTCGTCTCCAAACGCTATTGCTTGATCCATAATGCTTAATGCATCTCGCATACCACCTTCTGATGCTTTAGCAATAAATTCTAATGCTGCGTCATCGTAATCCAAAGATTGAGAATTAGCTACATACTTAAGTCTATCTATAATTTGGTCACTGCTAATTGCTTTAAAGTCAAATCGTTGCGCTCTCGAAATAATAGTGGGTGGAATTTTATGTGGTTCTGTTGTTGCCAAGATAAATATAGCATGCGCTGGTGGTTCTTCTAATGTTTTAAGCAAAGCATTGAAAGCACCAGTAGTTAACATATGAACCTCATCAATAATATATACTTTATACTTAGATTCACTAGGTGCGTACTTAACTTTATCTCTAATATTCCTTATTTCATCTACACCGTTATTACTTGCAGCATCAATTTCAATTACATCGTTATTCGTACCTTGTGTGATTCCTTTACAAATCGCACATTCATTACAAGGTTCACCATCGTCACTATTAAGACAATTAATAGCTTTGGCAAAAACCTTTGCAATACTAGTTTTACCCGTACCTCTCGGACCACTAAAAATATATGCATGGGATTGTTTACCTTTTGAAATTGCATTACGCAGCGTTTTAGTTACATGCGTTTGTCCAACCACATCATCAAAACTTTGCGGTCTATACATACGATACAAAGCTTGGTAATCCACCGTAGCACCTCCATTAACAATTACTCATTATTATATCACGCTCTTATATTTTCTTATCAATTAAAATCAATCCAGTACTTCCGGATAATACACCGTCATTCCAGACCATTCATTTTGAACTGGTTTTAGAAATTTTACTAATAATGATTGATGATTTCGTTTTTCTTCTATATGTATATTATATAAATGGGCTGCTTCATAATCAGATTTCTCAAAGTACTGAGGATGATTATTTACAAAAATAGCACAATAGCCTTGTTCTTTAGCACGTTCTTCTACAGCTTTTAACAGGGCTTGACCTAAACCTTGGTTTCGAATAGATTTATCTACTGACAGTGCACCAATGGCTAACGCTATCGCTTTTTTGTTTTTAGACGACAACTTAACCTCTGCTAACACAACGTGACCTATAACTTCATTCAATTCATTCTTAGCTATAACTTCTAATTCATAATTGTAGCTTTCAAGTTTTCTTAGATTTTTAACGCGCGCTCGATCTTGCCAACTGGATTCTGGATTTAGATTATAATTATTTTCTATACTATTTAGTGACGTTTCATAATCGACCTCTGTTAAAGTACTTAAATAAATATGCATGTATCCTCCATTTTAATAAGCCATTCTATATTTCGACGTAAATTTTTTAATTAACTAGGTTTTCATTTTACAACGATATAACTTTAACAAATTATTCGTTATTAATCCATTTAATAAAAATGACTTGAAGTAAAACATCACACTTAACATCAAACATTGAAATGAATATTTAGATAAATAATTATAGTGTTTCGTAGTAACTACTCCAACTTAAGATAGAAATCAATAGCTATTATATTTAGTTTAATTGTAAATAAAAAAATAGCCCTGAATGAAATTTAAATAACTTCACATCGGACTATACATCTAAGTTTCATAACCTAGATCTTTATTATCTATATAAAAATTTGCTTAAATCTAAAGTAAAAAACCATGCACCTTTGTATCGAACGCATATCATAAACGTTACCGAAGTCGACAGCTAAATCTCGGCTACCCTACGGCACATATGAGGATCCACTTAATGCTGCTTCCGTCAGGACCTGACATGGTTCATGGGTTCATATTGCATAGGACCGAAATCTTCAAACACTACGTGCTTCGGGCAGACTTCACAAAAATACGTCCTCAACAAAGGAATTAAGTCTCGCATAAAGCGGATTTCGAGTACAGGGAACCGCTACCTCCCCACCTAGCACGGTAAGAACTATATTACTATAATTCTGCCTCTCTTTGCAAGCGTAAAAATTTAATCTTCTTCACTTAAAAGACAAACACGACGATTTTTTGAACCTCATTAAAATGTAATTATCGTCGTCTTGAAAATTCTTTGAACTTAAATTCTGTGGCTAAATGTTTTGAAATAGTATATTGAAAACATCTGGTAACTTTTAAAAAACAGTACTTCTGACAGTAGCTGTAAAAGGTGTAAAATGATCACCAAAAATTCCGTAGTTAAAAGATGGAAAAGTTTTAAAAGTAATAGACTTACTTGAATAACTTATATCTAATTTCAAATCCTTTTCAATGATTAATTGTCGTTGAAGACATTTCTCCTACGGTCATTAATTCTTTATTTCCAAAAGCATTTAAATTTTCTGCACAATGAGTTACATTGAAAATTTATTCATATATATAAATTACAAATACAACATAAAAGCTAGGACATAATTTCTAGCCTCTTTTTTATTTTAAATATAAACATATAACATGTCACCTTATTTAAACATTATAGACGTAACTAAGAGAGTCACACCAGACAGACAAATTGAAGTTATACAGATCACAATGAATGGTTTAAGTGCTTTTGAAATAACTTCTTTTAAAACGATATTCAATCCTAGAGCAACCATCGCCATTAACATACATAACGTTGTAATAACATTTATAATATTCATAAGTAATGAAGGAATAGGAACAAATGTATTGATACAAGCCATTATAATAAATCCAATTAGAAAGTAAGGAATATCGATTTTTTGTTGTACTTGACTTGAGTGTGACTTATAACGCATATACAAAATCAAGACAATACTTAATGGAATAAGTAAAAACACACGGCCTAATTTTCCAAGTAAAGCAAATGTCATTGCCTCCGACCCGCCAATACCTGCTGCTAAAACGACTTGAGCGATTTCATGTAGACTGATACCTGTCCAAGCACCATAAGTTATAGTAGGTATGTTAAAAATAGCCTCGATAGCTGTATAAATAAGTGCAAATATAGTTCCAACTAGTGCAATAATACCTACACTTATTGCAATGTCTTTTTCTTTAGATTTTAAGATTGGTGCTGTAGCTGCAATAGCTGCAGCTCCACATACTCCTGTACCAATACCAAGTAGTATAGAGATATCTTTATTTCCTTTAATAATTTGATTCAAAAGTAAAGTTAAACTTATTGAAAAGATAATTACGATAATATCAATAAGTAGTAATTTCCAACCTTTACCTAGAATATCTCCCATATTTAATTTTAACCCATATAAGATAATCGCAAATTTTAATAAACGTTTCGATGCAAACGTAATACCTGGGCGAATATGCTCAGGATAACCTATGACTTGGCGGTATATCATCGCAAAAATGATGGCAATAGCTAACGCCCCAATCGTATGTAAAATAGGAAATTTAGCTAATATATAACTGATTATTGCAATCGTAAATGTAAACATAATACCTTTCATAAATGAAGCCTGCGTTATTGATTTCATATGTACTTTCACCTCGATATGAAATCTTAGCACGTTATTGTTATAGCGTTAAATAAATAATAAGTATAGTATATATATCAAAAATGTTATATTAGAATTAAAGGAGAATGATGCATGGATCCGTATAAGGTATTAATTGAAGTAATGAAAACAGAAAGTTTTACTAGAGCAGCAGAAAATTTATATACTTCGCAGCCTTCTGTGAGTCGTGATATTAAACGTTTAGAATTAAAATATAATGTTAAAATATTTGAATTTAAATCTCCATATTTAAAACTAACTAGAGATGGCGAAAAGCTATTACAATACGCATTGCAACGGGAAAGTATTGAACAAGAATTATGGCAAAACTTAACATCGGAATCTGAAATCATCTCAGGCACCTTAACAATTGGAAGCAGTTATACATATGGTGAATATTTATTATCAGAACAGCTTACCAGTCTTATGCAACAATACCCTAAGTTACATATTCATTTACGTGTTAATAATTCAGATTCTGTTATAAATGATATTAAACACAACAGAGTAGATATAGGTATTGTAGAAAAGGAAATTCAAGACAATGCAATAAAATGTAAGGAAATAATGGAAGACGAAATGGTGTATATTTACAAAAAATCGATTCAACCTAGAATGGATATATGTTTCGTTAGAGAAAAAGGGTCTGGAACAAGGTTTTATCAGGAAGTAGGTCTTTCTGAGTTGAAATTAAATCCATATTTGATAGAAATTAACAATATTAAGATTATTAAACAAATGGTAGAGGCTGGAAATGGGTTTGCAATTATTTCAAAATCAGCACTTCATCCAGAAGATTATGAAAAATTAATGATAACAACTTTAAATGTGAAACGTCACTATTACCTTGCTCAACATGTTGATAAATATATAGGTGAAAATATTAGAGCTGTCATTGAAATGATTATGAAGTAGAGTATATAAAAAATCTGAGGCTAGGAATTATGTCCCAGCCTCTTCGGTATCTATTAGTCTTGGAATTTAAATTCTAATGGCGGAGGAAGAGGGATTCGAACCCCCGCGGCCCGTTAAGGCCCTGTCGGTTTTCAAGACCGATCCCTTCAGCCGGACTTGGGTATTCCTCCAATTAACACAATAACAATAATATAATGACTTTAATTAAAAGTCAATATAATTATTCTTGAGTTTACACTAGAACTTCTTTACTTAAGTATTGATCAACAGAATGTGCTACTTCACGACCTTCTTTTATTGCCCAAACAACCAAACTCTGACCTCGTCTTGCATCTCCTGCAGCAAATATTTTAGCGTGATTAGTTTGATAATTTGTATCATTAGCTACAATTTTATTACGCTCGGTGTGTATATCAAACGCATGCGGAACAGTGGTTTCAGTACCAACAAACCCTATAGATAATAAGACTAAATCAGCCGGCCAAAATCGTTCTGGTCCATCTTCCATCACCATGCCATCAGGCGTTTCTTTTAATATTTGTGTATATAAGCCTTTAACATTTCCTAACTCGTCAACATCATAGCGCATTGTTTGTACACCATAGGCTCTTGGTTCTTGACCAAATTTAGCTTCATATTCCTTATGCGCATAATCCATTTTGAAAACAGGCATTGCTAATGGCCAGGAAGTATTACTTTCAAAAGTAATCTCTTCAGGCTGTTTCGTATATTTATTAAATTGAACAATAGATTTACAGTTTTCACGTAATGCTGTCGCTACACAGTCTGCACCAGTATCACCAGCACCTATAATAATTACATTCTTATCTTTAGCAGTAATGCTCAAACTTTCAATCTCACCATTTAGATACTGTGTTTGTTCAGTAAGATAGTCCATTGCAAAATGAATACCAGAGCCCATTCGTCCTTCCAATGGTAAATCTCTCGCATTTTGAGCACCTGTGCATAAAATAATAGCATCATAATTTTCTTCAAGTGTTTCACGGCTCACATCGACGCCAATTTCAACGCCTGTTTTAAATAAAACCCCAGCATCTTTCATAAGTGATACACGTCGACGTATTACGTCTTTATCTAGTTTCATATTTGGTATACCATACATTAGCAAGCCGCCTGGTTCATGCGCCTTTTCATAAACAGTAACTTTATAGCCTTTAAAGTTTAATTCTTCAGCTGCTGTAAGTCCCGCTGGACCACTACCTACGATAGCAACTCGTTGGTCTTTATGATCTTCAGGATATGCGGGATGAACCCACTCATTCTCATATGCTTCATCAATAATTGTACGTTCAATACCTTTAATCGCCACGGATTCTCTATTAATTTTCATAACACATGATTGCTCACATGGTGCAGGACAAACTCTTCCTGTAAATTCAGGAAAATTATTCGTCTCTCTCAATCTTTCGTAAGCAGCTTTAAAATCTTGATGATAGACTAAGTCGTTCCACTCAGGTATATAATTACCAATAGGGCATCCTATTGTTTCTCTTCCATAAGATTGCCCAGTTTGACAAAAAGGTGTTCCACAATCCATACAGCGCGCACCCTGAATCGAAGCATCTTCTTTAGTGAAGCGTTGTTGAAACGCTTCATGATTCGAAAGACGGTCTACCAAAGACAATTCTGATAGCGACTGTTTATCATATTTCATAAATCCTTTAAATTCGCCCATGATAATCCCTCACTTCTTTAATAAATGACTGCTGGCTGTAGCTCTTGTTCAATTGTTTCTCTGTCATCATAAAACGCTGCCAGTGTTGCTTCATCTTCACGTTCCATTTGACGTTTTTTCAAATCAATTTTTTGCATCATTAATTTGTAATCTTTCGGAATAACTTTAATTGCTAACTTTTCAATATTGTCAAATTGGTCAAGTAATTGGCGTGCTTTGTTACTACGTGTATGCTTAAAATGTGCTTCAAGCATGTCTTTGATAAGAGATTTTTCCTCATCAAAACGTATGCTACTGAATTCTAAAGTTTCAAGCGCATTAACCTTTTTAAATTTCTCCACGTCAGAAGGGAAAATATAACTTACGCCCCCGCTCATGCCTTGGCCAAAGTTCTTTCCAACATCTCCTAAGATAATGACATGTCCCCCTGTCATATATTCAAGTCCATGATCACCAATACCTTCTACTACAACATCTGCACCACTATTTCTGATACAGAAACGCTCACCAGCTTTACCATTGATAAACGCTTTACCTCTAGAAGCCCCGTAAAAGTTTACATTTCCTGCTATAATTTCATTTTCACGTTGACTATTTGGAGCATTTACGATGACAGTTCCACCGGACAATCCTTTACCTACGTAGTCATTAGCATCACCGGTATGATGGATTGTTAATCCGCGTGGTGCATATGCAGCTAAGCTTTGACCTGCATGACCTTCAGTGTAAGCAAGTATCGTATCTTCAGGTAATCCTTCTTCTCCATATTGTTTAGCTATCGCACTACCTGTAATTACACCTACATCTCGCTGTTCATTATTAACAACATAATTTCCGGTAAAAGAGTGCCCGTTTTCAATACTATAGCGTGCGTCTGGGTACAGATAATTCAAATCGAATCCTTCATCAAGATGATGGTTTTGTGATATCTCTTTCGTATTAACCCCGTCAAATTGTTCTATTAAATGTTCTATTTGAAGCGAAGCTGCTTTACTATTTGGTTTCAATTGCGTCGAACGTTGAAGAAGATCTGTTCTTCCTACTAACTCTTCTACTGTTTCTAAACCAAGTGAAGCCAAAATTTCACGTAATTCTTCAGCTATAAAATACATAAAGTTAACTACATGCTGTGCCTTACCTCTAAACAAAGCTCTTAAATCTTTGTTTTGTGTTGCAACCCCTACTGGACACGTATCGTTATGACAAACCCTCATCATAATACACCCCAAAACAACAAGTGGTGCTGTTGCGAAACCAAATTCTTCTGCACCAAGCGCACAAGCATAAGCTACATCTTTACCCGTCAGTAACTTACCATCCGTTTCTAATTTTACGCGACTACGCAAATCATTTAATTTAAGTGTTTGATGTGTTTCGGCAAGGCCTATCTCCCATGGCAAACCTGCATGTTGAATACTTGTTTTAGGCGATGCACCTGTACCTCCATCATAACCACTTATAACAATTTTATCGGCGAAAGCTTTAGCTACCCCTGAAGCTATAGTTCCAACGCCAGTTTTTGATACAAGCTTAACTGCAATATCAGCTCTTCTATTTGCATTTTTTAAATCATGAATGAGCTGTGCTAAGTCCTCAATTGAATAAATATCATGGTGTGGTGGTGGTGAAATTAATCCTATACCTGGTGTCGAACCTCTAGTCTCAGCAATCCATGGATATACTTTTGAACCTGGTAGTTGTCCACCTTCCCCTGGTTTAGCGCCTTGTGCGACTTTAATTTGAATTTCTTTTGCATGTTGCAAGTAATCACTCGTCACCCCAAAACGACCTGATGCAACTTGCTTAATCGCACTTATCTTATTACTTCCATCCTTTTGAATTTCGTAACGTGAAGAATCTTCTCCACCTTCTCCACTATTACTTTTACCTCCAATTTGATCCATAGCTTGAGCCAACGTCTCATGTGCCTCTGCTGAGATAGAGCCGTAACTCATTGCTCCTGTATTAAAACGTTTTACGATTTCACTTGCTGGTTCAACACGACTAATATCAATAGATTGGCGTGTCTTGAATTCTAATAAATGTCTAATATGATCCGTACGTTTTAAATTTACAGTTTTGGAGAATTTTTTAAATAACTCGTAATCATTTTCTCTACATGCATGCTGCAATAAAAAAATCGTACGAGGATTAAATGCATGATGCTGACCTTGCTGTCTCCATTGGAATACAATTCCGGATTCAAGATAATCAGAATCATCACTTTGTCTCGCTTTATTCTCTTTGTCTATTTGTTCAATACTTATACCAGATAATTTTGACTGTGTACCTGTAAAATATTTTTCAATGACGCTATTCGATAAACCTACCGCTTCAAATATCTGTGCTCCTTGATAACTTTGTACAGTAGAAATGCCCATTTTAGCCATCACTTTAATAACGCCTTCTGACAATACATTGGTATACGTAGCAACATTTTCAGCGACAGTTCCTGAAAGTTGACCTTGACGCGTTAATTGTTCAATCGTTCGTTGCGCTAAATATGGAACTACAGCGTTTGCACCATAACCAAGTAAACATGCAACGTGATGAACTTCTCGTGTTTCACCGGACTGCGCAATGAGGCTGGTCTCCATTCTTAATCCTTCTCGAATTAATAATTGATGCACGTGACTTAACGCTAATAAAATTGGCATTGCATAACTATTTTCGTGAGTTAAAGACGTATCGTCTAACACCAAAATTTTCGCACCTTCATGTACAGCCTGTATTGCTCGGTTCCCTAGTTCATTTAAGCTACTTTCCAAATCACCTGTATAAAGTGTAGATAAATACGTTACATTAAAATACGAATGATCGATTGATGATAATTGCGCTTCATTTAAAACTGGTTTTTTTAATTGAATTCTTTCTAAAACTGATTCATCAGGACATAAGAGGTTCCCTTCTGAACCTAAATATGAAAGTTCACTAGTTACAATCTTTTCTCGATAAGCATCGATGGGTGGATTGGTAACTTGTGCAAATAATTGTTTAAAATAATTAAATAGTGACTCAGGCTTATCATTAAGAACTGCAATAGGTGCATCATATCCCATCGCTCCGATGGGATCTTTTTTATTGATGACTAAATCTGTCATATATTTATTGATATCTTCTTTAGTGTAAGCAAATTGTTTCTGTAAGCGGAAGAGTGTTTGATCATCCCAGTCGGAAGATTGGTAATAAATATTATCTAAATCATTTTTATTTTTATAATCTTTTAGCCATTGTTCGTAGGGCAACTCATTAGCAATATTAGTTTTTAGCTCATTATTTTCTACAACCTTATTTTGCAAAAAGTCTACAAGTAATAACTTTCCAGGATTAAGTTGTCCTTTAAATGCTACATTTTCTTCTGGAACATCAATGACACCTACTTCGGAAGAAAAAACAATAAAATTGTCTTTAGTTATTGTATAACGCCCAGGTCTTAATCCATTTCTATCAGTCAATGCACCTATCTTATCTCCATTGCAAAAGGAAATCATAGTTGGTCCATCCCATGGCTCCATTAAATAACTATAAAATTCATAGAAAGAGCGAACTTTTTTATCGTTAGATTCATTGTATAACCATGGCTCTGGAATTAATAACATCGCTGCTTTTTCAGGCTCCATTGCTAATGATAAGAACTCTAACGCATTATCAACTATTGATGAGTCACTACCATCTTCATCAACAATAAAATGCACCTTATCTTTCTCATCTTCAAATAATGTTTCAACTAGTTTATTTTGGCGTGCTCGCATCCAGTTTACGTTACCCTTAATGGTATTAATTTCACCATTGTGCATAAGCATGCGATTGGGATGTGCACGTTTCCAACTTGGAAATGTATTAGTACTAAAGCGGGAGTGTACAAGTCCTAATTTTGATTGATATGCCTCATTTTGTAGGTCTAAATATAAGCCTTTAATTTGATCCGAACGTAACCAACCTTTATAAACAATCGTTCTATGAGAGAGACTTGTAAAATATAAATCTATGGATTGTGTTTCACTATATTTTTCAATTTGCTTTCTTGCTAAAAACAATCGTTTTTCAACTTCTTTTACACCTGTGATGTCAACAAATACTTGTTGAATATAAGGCATAGTATCTGCAACATGTTGAGCAATAGCGCGAGTATCTACTGGCACATCTCTATATCCAATGACTTTAAAACCTTCACTTTCAAAATATTGATTAAACATCTCTTCGTGAATTGAATCTCTAACTTTCTCTTTAGAAAAAAATAATCCCACGGCATAATATCCTTCGCCGGGAACTTTGAATTCTGTTAATTGTTCGAACAATTGGTATGGTATCTCCGTCATAATTCCTGCACCATCACCAGTAATACCATCGGCACCTACTCCACCACGATGATCTAACCGTCTTAACATTTCTAAAGATTTTTCTATAATATCGTGAGATCTTTTATTATCCATATTGGCATAAAATCCAATACCACACGCATCATGCTCTTCACGATAATCGTATAGTCCCTTTTTAAATTTCTCATTGTACATGATGCACACTCCCTTATTAGAATTTTCTGACAATTTTGTTTGATAGTAATTACTATAATGTAATTTATTTATCTGTTCAATATATAAATTAGATTAAATTCATCTAATTATTAGAACGATTGTAAAAAATACTGATATACTAGGTTTAGAATAAGACAGTATTTATTTTATTGAATGGAGGGAAATCAACTATGGATATAAAACAACTTAGATACTTTGTAGAGGTTGCACGTCGAGAGCATATTTCAGATGCGGCATTAGAACTAAACATTGCACAGTCTGCGATTAGTCGTCAAATCACTCAACTCGAAAAAGAATTGGGGGTGACATTATTTAAAAGAAGTGGGAGAAATATCATATTAACTGTTGAAGGTAGACAGTTACTCTCACAGGCAACTCAAATACTAGAATTAATGGATAAAACCATTCACTCATTTCAACAACACGTATCACATAACCAACAGACAATTTATATTGGATATGAAGAAAGTGATGCCTCTCAAATGATTCTTCCCCTAATTCAAACATTTGAACAACAAAGTAACAGTACCATGATTCCGCAACTTACAAAACATGATAAATTATTAGATCAAATCCTTTCCAATCAATTGGATCTTGCAATCACTGAATTTACTCCTGTGTTAGAACGGGAAACACATTTACGCGTCATGCCTTTATTTGAAGAAAATTATTATATGTATGTGCCCAAATCACATCCACTAGCTATGACTGTACATCCCCCGCTATCTCAATTTACAAATCAATCACTATACTGTCTCGAACCAATGACAAGCTCAATAAAAAGTAAATTGATTGAAAAGACTAAGGCACAAGTACGAATGATTTCAGATATGAAACTCGCTCAACATATTTTGAGTCATAATAAGGGATTTATTATTTCTAGTCAAAATTCTTTACTATATGATCACGTAAATTGGACTAAAATCCCTTTAAATCATACAGAATTAAAACGAATGCTATGTGTAGTTATGCGAAAAGATAACAAGAAAAACGACATTAATATAGCATGGAATTTAATTTGCACATTATTAAATAAATCGACTATATATTAACCATTCATCTTATCTTTGCAAAACTTTATCACTCTTCAACATAAACATTTCATTGATAACTTTTTGAGTTCAATCATAAAAGGTCGTATAATCACTATATCAATATGATTATCAAGTTGAGAATTGAGGTTTTAAGATGCAATCCAAGAATTTTTTTAAAACACCTTTTACTTGGATGATGATAATCTTTAGTTGCCTGTTTTTAGGTACGTTAATATTCACGTTTTTTAACGATAGATTTTATAATATGCCTATAGGACAAATCACTCAAATTACTGATATCCAATCACAAAAGGTAACAGACGAGCACAAAAATAAAGATATTAAGTACAAAGAGAAGATAACATTCAAGATTCTAAATGGTGAATTCAAGGGGCAAACAACGACGATTCCCCACCAATATGTGAAATCTCAAGCTGATTCAGAATCATTTTCCAAAAATGACAAGGTTCTTTTACATATTTCTAAAAATCCTAAAGACGCAACTATTATAGAGAAAAAACGAGATACTATTGTTGTCATAATAACCGGCTTATTTTTACTTACTGTTTTAGTTGTAGGAAAAAAAGTAGGACTTCAATCTATATTATCTCTTATCGTTAATACCATTGCCGTTATGGGAGCTATTTTAATACATGATCAATATGGGGCTATAAGTTTATTCTTTTTGATGACTTGTGCTATTATCATTTCCACTTCTTTCACTTTACTACTTGTAACAGGTTGGCATAGCCGAACCTTAATTACTATTGTAAGTACGCTGATTGGTACGTTCTTATGTGTTGGAATTACCGAAGTCATCATCAAATTTACCGGGGGAAATGGAATAAAATACGAAACAATCACTTTCCTTACTCTCCCTCCTAAGGATGTCTTTCTAGCTTCCGTACTAATAGGTACACTTGGAGCAGTGATGGATGTTTCTATTACTATTGCAAGTGGGATGTACGAAATTTTAAAACGTAGCCCTCAAATTTCCATGAAACGTTGGGCTCTTGCCGGAAGACATATCGGTCAGGATATAATGGGAACAATGACTAATATACTTCTCTTTTCATATCTATCTGGTAGCTTACCTATGTTTCTAATTTATTTAAAAAATGCTAACACTATTACTTATACTATTTCGATGAATTGGTCATTAGAAGTTGCTCGAGCATTAACTGGTGGGATAGGTATCGTTTTAACTATTCCTATAACAATTGCTTTAATGGAACTATGGTTTAAACTGCGAGGTGTTAATCAATGAGTGCAATTACTATTTTAGGTTTCTTATTATTGTTGATAATGGTTATTTTCGGAGGTAAAAAAGGACTCATTTCTTTTTTCACTTTGTTTTTAAATTTTATCATTCTTGTAATAAGTATTCTTTTAATTATATATGGTGTGCCAATCTATCTTGTCACATTTATATTTTGCTTTATCATAGCCGCAATTAATTTATTTGTATTAAATAGTTACAATGTAAAAACACAAGCGGCTTTTCTAGGTACTTTAGTAACAATACTTATATTAATACTCATGATATACTTTTCAGTTGAGATGGGTCACTTACAAGGTTTTGCCACCGAACAGCAGGATGAAACATATGTGTATTCAATGAATATTGGTATTAATATGGTACAATTTATGGTATTTACAATTGTTCTTGCAGTGATAGCTGCAGTCATTGATTTAGCAATAACAATTAGTTCCCCTATGTATGAACTAAATGAGACTAATCCAAATTTAAATCAGCATCAATTATTTCAGTCTGGTATGCGTGTGGGTAGAGAGATATTAGCAACTTCTGCCAACACCATTTATTTAGCATTTTTCGGAGGACAATTAACTTTATTCTTCTGGTTCTTTAAATTAAAATATTCATTTGGACACATCATTAATTCGAAGATATTCACACAGGAATTTATAGCTATTTTACTTGGTGGTATCGCCGTTGCAATTAGCATTCCCATTACTGCATGGATTACAGCATTTATGATTAAACATGTCAGTCAGAAGAAGACTCTTACGAATCAACAAAATAAATAAAATATTCCCATCGCCTTTAAATAATTAAAGCGAGCGTTGATAATCAAACAATTTAACTTAATTATTATATGGCGATGGGATGTTTAATATTATTCTTAATGTATAAACCTAATTTAAAGTAATTGCATTTTTAATAAATATTCGTCATATTCTTTTTTATATTTGATAGTGTACGTAAATTCTTTAACCCATGAAAATATATCTTTCTCACATCTGTGTAACAACTTACTCACTTTTCACCGACAACTTTTGCTCAACATTAACTTTCTATAATGCATCGCCAAAATAATATAGCAAATAGGTTTTTTCATATACTGTCTAACCATTAATCTTTTCACTCAGAAAGATTCAGTCATCTATGTACCTGCACAACTAGGTTAGGTTAATGGCTTCTATAATGAGCACAGTTTAAATATTCAATTAGCGCGCTTTCATAAACTTGATATTATCAAAACTTCACATCAATAGAAATTGAGTTGCGTAATATGATGTTAATATTTAAACCCTATCTATTAATCATTGATAAATTCCTTAATCCACGTATTCACTGCAGGCGCTATATTTTCACTGTCATTGATATCGAACCATTTCATGTCAGTAATTTCATGATCGGTTTCAACTTTTGACCAATCTATAGCTCGATTAACTTTAAATCCATTAAGTTCAGTCAACATATTAGGTTGTGGATAGGCTTCTCCGACAATAGTTCCAATAAATTCTAATTCATCTTTAGCTAATTCTAAGCGCAATTCTTCCTTCAATTCTCTCTGTAAAGCTTCCACAAGGCTCTCACCCTCATCAATTTTACCACCCGGGAAATAATACTTATCTCTATGTCGAACTTGTACAAGTAGTAACTGATGATTCTTTTCTTCAACCAAGCAAACACATTTAATCATTCATCAATTCACCCTTATTCATAATAAATATCTTCAATTTCATACTTATATTTAGTATTATGTTATCATAAATAAGTTACTACATGATTTAACTAAACTACATTTAATTGAAAATATGACAATTAACCATACATTCGAATATTTTAATCTTCAAAATAAGTATGGTATACGGAGGGAATCATAATTTATGGCTAAACAAGCAAACGCTTCACGTTTATCAAGATTATTCAATGTAGCAGGATTCATTGTAGATGGTTATAACGGAATTCGCTATAATGCTAAGAATAAACAACTTGTCTATTTATCATTAGGTCTAAGCGCACTTGGAACAATCATTGATTTTTACATTTCTATTAAATCTGCATCTAAACTTCGTAAGTTAAGTGCACTTGGATCATTTGCAATCAATGGGGTACGCTTATTCACAAGTTTTAAAAAAGTTAGAGATGAATATGACTATCACTAAACAAATTAAAACTGATAATTAAATTTTTTCAGAAAAAATAAGTTGCCAAACATTAAAATATATTCTTATGAGATGACTAGTTTTAAAAATATTGTTCTAATCATTTTTAAACTTTTTATCTTAAAGTAAGAGGTGGGGAGATGAATAGATTAAAAATTCTTCCTCACCTCTTTTTTATTTTAAACAAATTAAACAATTATAAAATAGTGTGACAAAGCATTGCATTTAATACTAAACACAAACACGGTTATATAGTACAAATTCTGAATAGTTATTAAAATTCTTGTAATTTTCATAAAAATGTTTATCATAAGTAATTAACAATTTATACAACTTATCTAATAATTTAAGTTTGAAATAAAGGAGAATTAATTATGATATACACAGTAACAACCACCCTTCCATTATCCCATGGTGGTAGAACTCAAGCTTTACTCAGACGAATTAAACTGTTAGATGAAGAATTTAAAATTCCAAGTAAAATTCTCACCACTAATTATCATGGTAATTATCCTAGTATTTATAAAAAATACAGACAAGAAAACAAAGTTACAGAAAATATACAATTCGAGAATATGTATGAATGGTTATCAAATTTCAAACTTTTTAAAGTCCCAAAAACATTGATTACTAGGAATCCAAAATACATTAAAACACCTAGAAAGATTAAAGGACTTATTGATAAGCAAGGAAAAAAGAGTGGTCTTATTCATTATTATAATAATGAATGTCATGTGAGATCTCGAAAGTATTATGGACAGTCTAATGTTCTTGAATATGAGGACTTCATTTCTCCCACATCAGGATTGAAATATGAGCGCCATCAATATAACTTATACGGCCAACTTCATAGAAAAGAATATTATTATGATGACTCTTCTTTAAAACATAGCGACGAATTATTTGATACTGAGGGCTCTATGTACTGCAAGAGATATTTCAAAACTAAACCAAACAGCAAAATTAATGGCGTAGAAATATATAGAAATAAAAAACTTTATAAGACCTTTAAAAATGATAAATTATTAGCTCAGTTTTATTTTCAGAATAGATTCAAAAATCAAGATATCGTCTTTAATGATGCTCGATTTTTAGATAAACCATTACTTAAACAAACGCACCAAACAAAAAATATTCTTGTTTTACATAGCTCGCATTTATCAGGGGACCAAATAAAAAAATCATATCGATTTGCTTTAAATCAATCAAAAAATGTTTATAAGTATATTGTTCTCACTCACCAACAAAAGCACGATATACAGCAACATTTCCATATAAGTGACGACCAATTCCAACTAGTACCACATTTTATCGAATTAGATACGGAGGTAGAACAAGATTCCTCAAACAATCAAAATCGCTTTATATATATAGGCCGTTTTAGCACAGAGAAACAGATTGATCATATTATTAGAGCTTATCACAAGTTTTTGCAAAGTGGTTACCAAACAGAATTACATTTATTTGGTAGAGATGAAGATAATCAAATTCCATTGATGAATACTTTGATTTCAGAATTAAAATTATCGGATAAAGTTAAAATATTTAAATATACCAATCAACCTTTACAAGAATTTAAGAATTCTAAAGCCTCTCTACTTACAAGTCAATATGAGGGATTTGGCTTAACACTTATGGAAAGTATAGAAATGGGGTGTCCAGTCCTATCTTATAACGTTCGTTACGGTCCAAGTGAAATTATTCAAAACGGGATAAATGGCTATCTCATTGAAAAAAATGATATTGATAGTTTATCAAAACATATGATTAACATCATTGAGCACCCACTACAAAAAGTGAAAAATAAAGACACTTTAAAATATAACGCCGCAGTGAATAATTACAAACAACTTATGCAAAGCTTAGACTTATTAAAATAGTCAAGTTTTCCGATATTATAAAGATTTGGTAGCATCTTTATAAAACTATAATTAAGCCCATTGATGATTCTTAATCCAATCATCAATGGGCTTAATTTGATAGTTATATATTGTTAAACAATTTTCTTAATGAATAAATTTGTAATTTCTCACTTGATAAGCTGGAATTGTTCTATATGTCATATTTCCAGGAGCTGCACTCCAGTTCATTTCTGAAACTAAAATACTTCCATCGCTATTCACGCGCTCTACAAACGCTACGTGACCATAGTAACCAGCGTCAGTTTGTGCAATTGAGCCTACTGTAGGACGATAATCAATAGTATATCCATCAGCAGCTGATGCATTGTCCCAATTATTTGCATTCCACCAGTATGTACTGATACCTTTTCCTATTTCAGCACGTCTATTAAATACGTGCCATGTGCATTGTCCCCAAGTATACAAGTTTTGATGGTTAAAAGTTGGTGAATAATAGCCACCGTTTGATCTAGTATTATTAGAAGATGAGCTACTAGAACTACCTCCAGGCACTTTTAACTTCTGTCCAGGATAGATAAAGAAATTAGTTAATCCATTTAATTGCATAATTTTTTGATACGTTGTCCCATATTTACTAGCAATTGCAGATAGTGAGTCTCCATACTTAACAGTATATGTTGCAGTACGACCACTAGACCCACTAGCTTTTGCACGACTGGAACTCGTCGCTTTACCAGAAACTTTCAACTTTTGTCCAGGGAAAATAAGATAGTTATTTAACCCATTAAGTTGCATGATTTTTTGATAAGTTGTACCGTATTTTGCAGCAATAGAAGATAATGAATCTCCAGCTTTAACTGTATAAACTGTGCCACTATTTGTTGACGTTGCTCTTGAAGATGAGCCTGATACTTTCAATACTTGATTAGGGAATATTAAATTGGAAGTCAATCCATTAAGTGATTTTAATTTAGCAATACTAATCCCATATTTGTGAGAAATTGACCATACAGATTCTCCACTTTTTACTGTATGCGTTGTTGCAGCTTGTGCATGAGTTGATGCCAATGCGCTAAGGGCAGTTGTTCCAATAATGGCAGTAATATATTTTTTTTGCACTTGAAATCCTCCTCTACTTTAGGTTTTGTTTATTCGCGTTTTAACAATACAAAGATATTATACTCTTTAATTATGTATAGCATGTTTGCTTTAGATGACATTCTGATTACAAATATTATTTTAAATAAAAAATAGGGCTACGCTCAAACATATTTGCATTTATCCAATTTAATACATTTTGCAGTCAATTACAATGTCTTTTTTATCACAATTATTATTAATATGGTTTCGCACCTTATATTTACAATTTCGAATGTAATGTTTTTTCTATTTTCAAATTAATATTAAATGGACAGACGCTTATTTCTAGATTCTAAATGCAACATTTCGAATAAAAAAAGAAGTAGGAATAGAATTCGCTATGAATTCTTTATCCCACTTCAAAAAGGTAAAATGCCATGAAAGATATAGAAATATATCTTCAACTTAGTCATTGACTATAAAATTGTTTTGCAACCATCACATATAACTGGAATTCTAGACTAAAAATTTCTATATGGTGAATGTTGCGCTAAAACTTTATATTATTTTTTTGCCAACTCATTTTCGATTTCTTCGATTTCCTTTTTAGAAAGATCTACTGGTTTTTCACCGTCTTTAGTGTCTTCTTTTAATGCTTTTTGAGCTTCTTTTGAATGATAAAGTTCTATAATTTTTTTGTAGGTTTTATTATCTTTGTCTTTAGAGTTGACAGCTACAACATTAATATATGGTTTTACTGCATCTGAACTTGCTTTTTCTAAATAAATAGGATCCTTTTTAGCGTCTTTTCCTGCTTTTGTTGCAACACCGTTATTGATAACTGATATATCCACATCAGAAAGTGCACGCGCTGTTTGTTGTGCATCAACAGCTTTAATTTTTAAATCTTTAGGATTACTTTCAATATCTTTTGTTGTTCCGTTTAATCCAAAGTTCTTCTTAAGCTTAATTAAACCTGCAGATTCTAATAACTTAAGTGCTCGAGCTTGGTTAGATACATCATTCGGAATAGCAACTTGCGCACCTTTTTTAACATCTTTAATGTTCTTAACTTTATCTGAATAAATACCTAATGGAGCTAATACTGTAGTGCTAAGTGCTTCAATATTGGTATCTTTATGAGCTTTTTTATATTGATCTAAAAAAGCAAAGTGTTGGAAGGCATTTAAATCAATATCCCCGTCACTAAGTGCTTTGTTTGGAACATTGTAATCTGAAAAGTGCTTGATTTCTAAATCAATATCATCTTTTTTAGCTAATTCTTTAACTTTTTCCCAAGCCTTCGTGTCGTTGGATGCAACACCTATGGTTACCTTTTTACCATTATTACCGCCACATGCTGATAAAACTAAAATTGCAACGATTAAAAAACTTAAAATCTTTTTCATAAATGAATTCCCCCTAAATATTTATAAAACACTTACTAGTATTTTAATTTCTACGGATAACCCTAGCGATAAAGTTACCTAACGTTTGTATAATTTGAACAATAATAATAAGTACAATGACTGTAATCACAATGACAATTGTATCGAATCGTTGATAACCATACACTAAAGCCAAATCACCTATACCGCCACCACCAACAGCACCAGCCATTGCTGTACTACCTATGAGACCAATAATAGCTGTAGTTATAGCTAGAATTAATGAACCAAGTGCTTCTGGCAATAAAAAATAACGTATAATTTGAAGAGGTGATGCATCCATTGCTTTAGCTGCCTCAATAATCCCGTCATCGACTTCCAGTAATGAGTTTTCTACTAAGCGTGCGATATAAGGTGCTACATAAACCGTGAGTGGTACTATGGCTGCTGTTGTGCCGATAGATGTGCCAACTAGCAATTTAGTAAAAGGCACTATGGCTATTAATAAAATAATGAACGGAATTGATCTTAAAATATTAATGATAGGATTTAATACTTGATGCAATATTGTATTCGACCATATACCGTTTTTTCTAGTTACCACTAACAAGATGCCAAGAGGTATACCTATTAAAGCACCGATTACAAGTGATACAGTCACCATATACAATGTTTCGTATAGAGCTTGTAATAATTGAGATGAATCTAAACTTGAACCAAACATATTTATATAACCTCCTCATACCGAATATGTCGTTTTGAAAGGTAATCAGTAAGTTTAAAATCATTAAATGACTCATCATGCTCAAATCTCAACCACAAATAACAAACCGTTTCATCTTGAATTTCTGACATAGAAGAAAATAATACGTTAACGTTAAGATGATGCTCGTTGATAAGCTCGTTCAATATTGGCAATTGAATTTGTTCAGAGTCTAAAAACAGTTTATAATCTGTGAAATTTGAATCTTTTCTCGAGTTAAAAGAGGCCCGTAACTCTTTTGAAGGCTCAGTGTTAATCACCGTCGAAACGAAATTTTTTGCAGTGTTCGTTTGTGGATGACTAAAGACATCTTTAACTGTCCCCATTTCTATCACTTCGCCATTTTCCATGACAGCTACACGATGACAAATTTTTTGAATTACGCTCATTTCATGTGTAATCATCATAATCGTCACACCAAATGTTCGATTCACATTACTTAATAAATTTAAAATTGAGCTTGTAGTAGCTGGATCCAAAGCACTTGTCGCTTCATCACATAATAATATTTTAGGATGCGTTACTAATGCTCTTGCGATGGCAACACGTTGTTTTTGTCCACCTGATAATTCATCTGGAAATTGATCTTTTTTATCAGCAAGCCCCACAAATTCTAACATTTCGTCAACTTTTTCCTTAATTTCTTTCTTATTTGTCTTACTTAAAATAAGTGGCATTGCAACATTTTTATAGACTGATTTAGAATTAAGCAAATTGAAATGTTGAAAGATCATACCGATATCTTTTTTAATATCACGTAAATCTTTTTCTTTATATGTATCAATCTCATGACCATCAACAATAACTTGACCATCTGATACTGTCTCAAGTTGATTGACTAACCGAACTAATGTACTTTTACCAGCACCACTATAACCAATAACACCAAAAATATCATGTTGGTCAATCTTAAATGATACATTTTTCAAAGCTTGAATAGTTTCTCTTTTTTTGCGAAAAACTTTGTTAACATTTTTGAATTCAATCACCTAATCTCTCCCTCCAATTTCCGATTAAAATTATCTGAATATTTGCATTATATTGAATTGATGTCGTACCGTCAACAATCTTTTTTGATTTTTCCAAAATTAATTAATATTCTGAAAAATAATGTTCTACAATTGGTTACTTATCTCAAAAATTGTGGAAATTACGCAACTCAATAGTAAATATAAAACAAGAGATTAAGATGCAAAACGTTTCATTTCATCATCTTAATCTCTAAATAAGTGATATTATCTCAAAGTATTTAAGGCTTGTTCTAAATCATTAACTAAGTCTTCTGTGTCTTCAATACCAATAGATAAACGAATGAGACCATCCGTAATACCTTCCTTGGCTCTTACATCTGATGGGATGGACGCATGCGTCATAAGTGCCGGTACAGAAATTAGACTTTCAACTGCCCCTAAACTCTCTGCCAGTGTAAAGTAGTTTGTTGCGTGAATCACTTGTTTAGCCGCTTCTGTATCTTTAACTTCAAAAGATACTACCCCTGTATGCCCAGTTGCTTGATTTTGATGGATAGTATAGTTCATATGTTCCTTAATACTAGGATGGAATACTTGTTGAACTTTAGGGTGCTTTTGTAACATTTGCACAATACCTTCAACGTTTCGGTTTATTTGCTCCATTCTTAGACCTAGCGTTTTAATACCTCTGATTAATAAATAGCTATCTTGAGGTCCAAGTACACCACCTGTAGAATTTGAAATAAAGCCTAGACGTTCTGCTAAATCATCATCAGCAGTAGCAACAAGACCAGCTACAACATCACTATGGCCTCCAATATATTTAGTAGCCGAATGCAATACGATATCAATACCAAAGTCTAAAGGGTTTTGGTAGTAAGGTGTCATAAATGTATTATCGACTACAGATATCAAATCATATTTTTTTGCAATTTTTGCTGATGCTTTAATATCAGTCACACGCAATAATGGATTTGAAGGTGTTTCTACATATAACATTTTAGTTTCAGGTTTAATATATTGTTCAATGTTTTCAATTTTAGTTGTATCAACAAAATCTACGTCTATACCAAAGCGAGTAAATACTTTAGTTAATGCACGATATGTGCCACCATAAACATCAGAATTAAGAACTAAGTGATCTCCTTTATCTAATAACATGATAACTGCACTAATTGCTGCCATTCCTGAACCAAAAGCAAAACCATGCTTACCATGTTCTAAATTAGCAATAACACTTTCAAGAGACGCACGTGTAGGATTTGCAGTACGTGAATATTCGTACCCTTGTCTTAAATCACCAATATCATCTTGTAAATAAGTACTTGTTTGATAAATAGGTGTTGTCACTGCTCCAGTATAGTTGTCTGTCGTATGTCCCCCATGTATCATTTGCGTTTTTTTATTCATTATTAAAACTCTCCTTATAGTTGAATATTTGTTTGGACATGTATCGATCGCTTCCATCTGGAAAGATGGTAACAATCACACCATTTTGAATGCTTTTTTTTAATTCCAACGCTCCTTGTAATGCCGCTCCCGAAGAACTACCAACTAACAATCCTTCTTTATTCGCGACAAGTTTAACATTATTAAAAGCATCTTTATCGGCAACAGTAAAAATACCATCTACTAATTCTTTTTCTAAAAATGATGGCCACTTTTCAGAACCAATCCCTTCAGTTGCATGAGGATGACTGACACCACCATTTAAGACAGAGCCTTCTGGTTCTACAATATAATTTTTTACATCATACGTTTTTAAGTGTTGTGCAACTCCTGTAAACGTACCACCGGACCCAACACCTGCCACAAAATAATCAATATGTGAAAGTTCATCTGTGAGTTGTTTGGCAAGTGTTTGTGTATATGCCCCAGGATTATCTTTAGTTTCGAATTGATTCATATATAAATATCCATATCGTGTTGCGTATGCCAACGCCTCTTGCTGTGCGCCAGTCATTCCCTCAGCTTTGGGGGTACGTCTAACATCTGCACCCAATGCTTTCATAATTGAAATTTTTTCTTCTGCAAATCCTTCTGGAGCAAAGATGATACATTTTACTTTGTGCCGATTAGAAGCAATAGCAAGTCCAATGCCTGTATTACCAGCAGTCGCTTCGACTATTGTATCCCCTTCTTTAAGTCGTCCTTCATCTATTGCTTTTTCAATTAAGTACTTCCCTAGACGGTCTTTGATGCTACCACCAGGATTAAATTGCTCAAGTTTGGCGTATATTTTAACATTCTCGTCACTAAAGCTTTCTAATAAAACTAATGGAGTTTGTCCTATCAAATCGTATGCAATCATTATTTTTGGTTCAGATGACAACAATGAGTATCACTGAACTTAACCCACTTTCTTTATTTATGTTAGCGCTAATTCTTACTTATCAGATATGAATTATAACTTATCGGCATTGTTTTTGCAATTTCTGAAAAACGTACAATCAATTTGAAATTTAAACATTATTTAAAATAAGTATTTTTATAATTGATTACGTTTATATGAGAATACATACCGAAAGTGTTATGATAGGGGTAAATAAGCTAGCACATCGATAAAAGTTATCGAATTACATACACTAGAAATGATAAGGAGCTGCTTTAATTATGACGAAACAAGATTTATCTTTATCTGTATTTACCAATGAAAATTATAAGAATCTTCGTTACACATCATCTAGTTTTAGAAATTCTATGTATGATGAATTAGAGGTTAATAAAAGTCGTTTTAAAAACTGTAATTTTAATGAAGGTATTTTTAAGAATATAGAAGCAATTTGTAATTGTAAATTTACAACGTGCGGGTTTAATAATTGTATTTTCGAAGATGTTCATTTTTACAAAAACCAATTTAAAGATTCAACATTTGTGAATACACCATTTGATCAATCCGTATTTAATAGTACTTTATTCCAAAATGCAATGTTCGATAGCAATCTCATTCGTAGCGTAAAATGGACTGATATCATTTTTAAAAACGTTTCTTTCAAAAATGTAGAAATTGAAGGAACAACATTTAAAGATGTAAAATTCAAAAATTGTGAGTTCAAAAATGTAATTATTACTAATTCAACTATGTCGCAAAAGTTAATGAATGAATTACAAAAACAAGATGTTACTTTAGAAAATATAGACACTTCTATTTAACATTCATTATCTTCCGCTTAAGAAAACAATTTAAGATCATAGTTAAACATTCGCTCGTTTAATGGTGTTAGATATTTCGAATCAACTACATAACATTCTTTATATAGTAAAACGGTCAACTCCACTAAAAAATGGAATTGACCGTTTGTTTTAGTTTTATCAATAACGTCTCAATGACTTAAAATAATTGAACTATAAATACTAAAATAATAACAATAGGCATGATGAACTTAATTAAATAATACCACGGTAAAAATAGGTTGAATTTGTCTTTCCCAAAGCTTTCTTTTAATAATTTTTTATCTAGTAATTGGCCAACCACTAATGTTGTTCCTAGTGCCCCTAATGGCATAAGAATATTAGATACAATAAAATCCATATTATCAAATATCGTACCAGCGCCAAAACGCAAATGACTTAGACTACTAAAAGATAATGTTGCTGGGATACTAATGATAAATACAAGTATACTACCTATGATTGCCACTTTTTGTCTTTTACTATTATCATTTTTAGTAAAATTAGATACATTTAACTCTAATAATGATATAGAAGACGTTAATGCCGCAAATAAGAATAATAGTAAAAATATAAAGTAAAAGAATGTACCAAAAGTCATTTCGCTAAATACTAGTGGTAAAACCTTAAATAATAAGCCAGGGCCTTCTTGGGGTTGGTAACCAAATGTTTTAAGCGCAGGAAATATAGCTAATCCAGCCAAGACAGAAATTAAAATATTCATTACGACAATTGAAAGTGCTGAAGACTTTATCGTCATATTTTTAGGTGCATAGCTTGCATAAGTAATCATTCCGGTTGTACCTAGGGACAGCGTAAAAAACGATTGTCCTAACGCAAATAGTACACCTTGAATAGACATATCTTCAACTCGAGGTTGCAGTATATAACGTACACCTTCTAAAGCACCTTCTAAAGTTAAAGATTGTGCTACAACGATAATTAAAAAGATAAATAATAGAGGCATCATTATTTTAGAAGCTTTTTCTAAACCTTTTTCAACACCTAACATAACAATTACCATTGTTATCAAAATAAATATGCCTTGACCTAAAACAGTCAACCATGGATTACTAATGATTGTTTCAAATTGAATATTTGTCAGCGTACTTGATTTAAAAACCATGATTTGTGCTATGACATAACCTATATATATAATAATCCAACCACCAATAACACTATAAAAACCAAATAGTATAAATACGGCTAAATTACCATTCCATCCGATAATATTAAGCCATTTCTTTCCCGTTAATTTCTTATATATTTGCGTTGTATATGTACGACCCATTTTACCTACCGTAAATTCCATAATTAACAGTGGTAGTCCTACAAATATAGTAAAAATTAAAAACATTAATAGAAAAGCGCCACCGCCGTATATACCTGCCATATATGGGAACTTCCACATTGCACCCAATCCTATTGCAGAACCTGCGCTAGCTAATATAAAACCGGTAGACGTCTTCCATTGTGAATGACCACTCAAATTACCAACTCCCTTTAAAGCGCTAAAGTGTTAAAATGCTTAAGTTCTACTCTATCATGAGTTTATTTTATGTGCAATGTACCTATATATTGTCAGAATAATGAGATACACATTTTTTGATATTTATGGATTGATGCTGTATTTTTATTCAAAATCATAAGTAATGTGTTGTCCCTCTGTCACTTCTTCAATGTCTAGACTTTCAATGTGATCAACATTAATATAATGTACAACATCTTTTTTAATATATAAGTATGCCAATTCATCAAATTCATCTATAATTCGTGATACACATGTATCGTAATCGGGACCATTTTCAAATGTTTTAAATTCCGTATATGTTTTTCCTGATACGGTTGTATAAGTTAATAAAAATGTACGTTTCATATTTCTACACTCCTTTATTTACTGAAAAATTGAATAATAGATTGTTCTACTCTGTATGCATGATCGCCATACGTCATAAGATGACCGCTTTTTTCAAATTTGAGCAGTTCTTTATCTTGACTATTTACATTATCATAAATGTATTGCGCACTTTGAGCATATAATGGGTCATCTTCTTCGCCATACATAATATTCACTGGTACTGTAATATTTGCAAGATAAGCCATAATTTCATCAATTACACCTTGAAACACTTCAATTTCTTTATCATAAGACAAGATGGTTTCCATTTGGTGACGACGCTCTTCTTCGCTTAAACTCAAAATTTCATTCATTCGATGCCCATACCTTTCAAGACGCCACGCAATCTCGCTTTCACGCTTTTTATGTGGGGCTGACATCACAGCTATACGTTCTAAATCAAAATGTTCAGCTAACCTTAAAGTAAATAATCCGCCTAATGATACGCCTGTCACATTAATTCTACTGTATCCTGCATTTCTTAAAAATTGATATGCTGCTGTAACTTGTTCCCACCAATCATTAATATTGTGTTGGGTAAATTCCTTAAGTGGCAAACCGTGGCCTGGATAACTAGGCACGTAACAAGTAAATCCCTCTTCATTCAACTGTTGTGCTAAATGTTTTACATCACGTACAGTTCCCGTAAAAGAATGTAATAACAATACAGCTTGTTGACGATGTCCTTTTAAGTAGATTGATTGTGGTGATTTAACTTTCATTTTTACATTCACTCCTATTTATGTAGATGTTGATATAAAATAGACGCCCTGCACTCTCAAGACCGTCTAAAAAATGCTATTTTTAAATTTTTCGTGCTACTTTCACTTACTTTTCTCCCCCAAATTTTAATAAAGGTGACACTAATATAAATAACGACACCCAAATAATCGCTAAACTTACGCCTCCTACAACGTCAGAAAAGTAGTGTGCATGAAAATACAGTCTACTTATTAAAACGCTAATCCAAAATGCAATACTTAAAATTGTGATTATAAATTTAAAAGCACGCTGTCGGATTAACGGGATAATAATGATCATAATCATTAAAAAGAATAATGTATTAATATTAGAATGCCCACTAGGAAAAGACCATCCTGTATCAACAATTAAATGATTCTCGGGCCTTGACCTTTCAATCGTTTGCTTAATTAAATAATTAATCAATGCGCCACTAGTCATCGTTATGATTAGCCATATTGCTTGTGGAACCTTCTTGTAAAACGTGAGTAGCACTGCAATAATGGTAGCCACAATTAAAATGATCTTAACATCACCAAAGGTAGCGCAAAACGTCATTATATTGTTGATGAAACCATGTCCAAACACTCTATTGGGATCCCCAAATTGATTACTAAACCACTCTTGTACGCTAAGATCAACCATTCTCAACCACTGATTTTGCGCTAGCACATGAGTAGAGATAAAGCTTAAAAGAATAATCATGCTTATTAAAATTGGAATTATCCCTTTTGCTATATTCATATATTTAAAATTCATATCAACACCTATTTCTTTAATATGGTTCACTTAAGTTATTATGTCTTCTTTTGAATATGTAATATGTCTTCTCACTTCAAACATATTCATTCTTTCTCATTTTACACTATATCAGTGTTTTATCATTAATTTTACTTAAAGAACATTTACTTGAATACTTTAAATGTCTACAAAATATCATACTCATTACATATACAATAATGTATAATGTGATTTAACATAAAATATAATTTTAATGAGGAGGCGACACATTGTTTACTAAAAAAATATTGATTTATATTGCGCTCCTTATTACCTTAATTCGTTTTTTTATTCCATTACATCCAGACTTTGATACGTTGTTAGTATGGTTGTTTATTCTTTACATAATTCCAATTATTTTATGTATCATTGGCTTTAAATCAGATAAACTCATCGCTACTATGATTATGATTCCAAATTTAATGGGTATAGGTTATCGTCTATTCATCTTCTTTAATGACTTTTTGCATTTAAAATAAAACAGCACTATCTATTAAAGATAGTACCGTTAAATAATTTATTACTCATGTAATGCTTTATCAAAACGATCTTCCAACTTAAAAATCATTACGCGTTCACCGGTAATAGTACTTAAATCACTATGAAAACTTTTCACATTAAGTCCAGTCAAATCTTTAATAATGCGACTCAAGTCCTCTTCACCAGACTCTACAAGTTCAGAACGTGTACGTTTAATATTTAAAAGCCCTTCATTCGTTTTACACACGCGATATTCAGCAGGTGTCAAAATACCTTGTAAACTAACAATAACCATATCACGAAGAATATCTGTTTTTACAGACAAAGAACCTCTTCCTAAAAAATCTTTCTCCCATTGTGTAATGGCTTTACTAATTTCAGATTCATAAATACCTTTCGTCTTTTTCATAACTGGACGACTCCTATTTCTTGATTACTTATAGTTTAACATTAAACCGAAATAATCAAAAAACTTAATTTCTTCTAATGAATCTTTAATTGTTAATCTCACCGAGTATTTCCTACCAGTCTTTCCAACTATTATTTTCATCAATACTGGCAAGTCTTATCCATTGATGATCAACCTTTTGTCTAAAGTGATTATGATGTTTTAACAAACGTTGAATATATGCATCTGGCGCTTGAATAACAATTAAAAGCCTAATAGGTGCGTGATACGCCTCTTTGTCATTCATCATTACTGACTGCCATGGTAAGCCATACATTAAATCACTAGCATTTCCTTGCATGACACCTACACCACTTGTTACAGTTTGCGTTGTTTTACTACCGCTTCCATAATAGTGAGGTGCCACGGTTGAGGCGTAGTATTGTAAATTAATCCATTGGGCTACTAGTGCTGGCCCAGAAATAATTGTATTTAAAATCTCACCGTCTTCATCCTTTGTCCAATCATAATTATGAAGAAATGCCCGTCCCTCTAGATTACTATTTTGGGTGATTTGACGTTTCCCAATAATGAATTCAGCATTTCGTGCTAGACCCCATTCTGGACGAACTTCACTCCAATCGCTAGCGTGACGATGCGCTTCAGCATTAGGATTATGGTCAGTGTTTTTTATATTTGGCAACGATGCCAAACGTTCTAAATTGGCTTTATAACATACTTTTGGCATCACATGCTTAAGTTCGTCAAAGGCATTTTGAGCTTCTGTAGTTAAAGGTGGAACATAAATATACTCTAACTCATCAACTGACGTTTGATGTTCAGCAGCTATAAACACTGTATGTCTTGGAATGTCGATTCCTTCCATCAATAATCCACGTCTAACATTTTCTTGATTACACATTACTGCTAATAATTTCGCATTGAACCCACTCGAGGCACCGCCGCAAGCCCCACATTCTAATGAAGCATGATAGGGATTATTATGTGATTCACTACCGTGTCCGCATAGAACAATAAGTGGTGCAAAATCATCTGTTAAGTCCATTAATTGTAATGCTTTTTTGGAAAATTGAATCTGTTCTTCTAAAGTAAAGCCGATTGGTAGTTTTGAATACGCATCTTGCTCACGCTGAATAGTTAATTTACCTGTTGGTTTACGTAGCCATTTTTGTGAGAATCGATGAACAATACGTTTTGCTTTTTTAGGGAAAATTGTGTTAGCTATAGTCGCAATACTTAAAAAAGGACCACTTAATTCTGGTAAAAGCAAACTTGGCAACACGTTGTTTTTCATTAATTTAAAGTTGTAAAACATAGATGTAAGTGTATGTTGTTGTTGATTATAAATTTTCATTTCATGTTGATCAGCATATTCTTTAATACGATATGCAGGTTCTACCATCACTGGTAAAGATGGATGTGCAAATTGTTCATCAAGTACTTCTTTTTGAATTGGCAGACCAAAGAACCCAGCAATCCCTATTGTTTCAAAAGGCCCTTCACTTTCTAAATGTCTTCTAAACGGTTCGGATCGTACATCAATACAAAACGCAAGTTGTACTTTTGCTTGATCAGTATTTTCGGTTGGAACACGATAAATTTCATCAACCAATCGACGTTCATGCGTTTCTTCCCATGCATCTAACCATAACTTTTTAAAATAAAACGGGCTGAATCGTGTCCCCAATTCAATGTATGCTTGTTGCTTTTTAGATGATAGATTTAACCACTGCTCAACATTCATTTGTATGTTAAATAGCAAATAACGTATTTGCTCTAACTTTTTTTGAAAATATATAGATTTTTTTAATAATGTTGTATGGTGGTCATTTAAAAGTACCATCTCAATTGATAGACGAATCGCAACATAGTCTGTTAATAAGTAAGCATCATTACTTTGTGTCTGTGACCGATGATACATGATTCCTGCCCAACCTGGTAAAGATAATAAATGACTCTCAATATATGATTGTCGATGTTCTTCTTTTACTCCTAATTCTTGAAAGGCGTACTCTATTGCTTCGGTTGCTTGATTTGGCAAATGTGCTAAAGTAAGTCGTTGTTTTTTTGTGAATAATGGATCATGTTTAACTAAACGTTGCCAGGCATGATAGAATCCTTTTTCTCTTTTTGGCATAGTCCAACTTGATTGAAAGTCATCAACATATAATTTAGACCACTTAATCATATGAGCATTTAAAATATCAATAAGTCGTGTACCTTCCTTTGTGAAAACACTAGCACTTTGCGCTATCACATCTTCTTTTTTCTTATAATCCTTAAAATTAGTTTGTACCCATTTTTCCATTTTCTCGTTATCTTTTGTATTAAAGTAACCTTCTTCAATCGTTTTTAAATTTTTCGCTCTTTGAATATATGTGTTGATATCACTGTCAGATAGTGACCTATTATTATAATGCGCACGATTTTCATCCAACCGTTCTTCAAATACTTTTAAATCTATTTCTTTATTACTAATCGCTCTGTGAATAGTAGACGCATTAGGATAAATGTCAATATCCCTCACACTTTTTAACCAACGTGCCACTTGATCAAACGAAGCATCTTCTAGCCCCTCCCACGGATTACGGGCAGCAAATGTTGAAATCGGTGATAAAGGTGTAATTACACGTTTAGCCTGATTGACTAATTCATTGATATCTGATTGAAGCATAATTCTATCCTCCTTTATTAAAATCGTTTTAAATATGATGGATGACTTTCTATAGATTGGGTTTTAGCCTCTCCTACTTTAATAAGCCACAAGTATAACTTCGCAAATGCCTTTGATTCTCTTCGCCGTGATACCCATATGCTTAACATACTGCCGAAAACTATAATAGCAATCGATAGAATAATACTTATGAGTGGTGGTGAAACAATATGAATATCAACGTTACTTAATGTCGTGAAGAAATAATGATGCGTAATAATATAAACAATTGCTACAACAATAATCATACATACTCCGATGACTCTTCCGATGAGTCCATGACTAAAAGCAACTAATTGATTCCATGACACCATTAACGACCAAGCTAATATAAGAGCGCTTAATACATCATATGCATGTCTATCACTATTCAACCAAAATATTATCGCTATAAGAATAGCTAGTAGACGACCAAATACAAGCCAGCCATATGATTTTTTAACAGATGGAGGCGTAGGAATGTTAAATCTTTTAACAACAGAACCCGATTGTAGAAATAATGTCGCTTTAAACACACCATGCAATATTAAATGTACTATCGCCGCAGAATATGCCCCAAGCGCACATTGTACTAACATAAAACCCATTTGACTTATCGTAGAACCTACAAGTTGTCTCTTGTAATCAACATGCACAAGACTGATTCCAGAACCCAACAATACTGAAATACTTGCAATAATTAATAACAGTGAAATGGCTATTTCGTCATTAAATACCGGAGAAAAGCGTGTAAGAATAACGCCACCAGCATTAACAATACCAGCGTGCATAATAGCTGAAACTGGCGTAGGCGCAGCTACAGATTCAATAAGCCAGCCTTGAAATGGAAATTGTGCCGCCGGAATAATCACAGCTAAAACAATAAGTAAATTGATACAGAGACGCATTCCATAATTGATTGCATTATCATCTGACATATTCGAATGAATATACCAATCTCCTGTAGCGATATACAATAAAATGACAGCAATCAATAACGACAACCATGCCAATATAAATGACCAAGCTGAAATTCTTGCTGCTTCCCTAGGCACCTTCCATAATTTGTTAACTTTAATGAGCCGTGTTAACACAAATAATGTTGCACCCCAAAACATGGTCATTAACCTTAAGTCTCCACTTAACCATGCCAATGAAGCAAATGCAGTAATTAATGTAAAAAACGGAAAATATTTACGGTAATGCATGTCGCCAATTAAATAACGCATAGAAAACTTTTGAATGATAAAGCCTAAAGTCAAAATAAATGTCATCATTAACCAAGTAAGATGATCAACTATAAAAGGTCCAACATTCGCCCTTTTACCGAAAAATATTAATCCACTTAATCCCGCAATGATAGGTAAAACAAGTAAATATATATGAAATTTAATATATTGAATGGGAACTCGATGATTCAAAAATATTAATCCACTCAGTATAGCAATGACAAGTGTAATAAAAAACATAAACAAAATTAACTCTGAACTTAACATTGCGTATCCTCCATCTCAAAAAATATCTAAAACAATAATAAAAAGCCTACAATAGCTAACCTTTCATATATGTCATAATGAAAGAATTTAAACTATTGTAGGCTTCAATTTAACTCAAGTGTTTCGCACTTTTATCCTCAATATGTATATAAATCTTACGGAGTATAAATAAATCGTACACTTTATTTAAATAAGCTGCCTATATCATTTTGTAGTAAAGTAAGAACTCTTTCCCCTTTATCAATCAAGGTTATTCAACCTAAAATTGCTAAAGCAAGACTTAGTTATTACCTTTTCGAATAATACTATTAATATATTTTAAATGAGCAAGAGTGTCAATGGTTACGCTTCTCAAAATAAGACTCAATTAATCATATAATAATGATTATTGAAAGCTTAATTACTCAAAAATCCTTTTGTAAAGCTTATGTAAACAGTATAAAGACAAAATAACACTTAGGAATAACTCACTGTTGAGTGAAAAACATGAATCATTCACTTAAGACATTGATATTTTAATTTAGGGACTATGCACATATTTAATTCAAATTCCAGTTACACTATAGATAACAAATTAGTAAGGGAGGTCATTTAAATGGCAGATGTAATCGCTAAAATTGTTGAAATTGTTAAAGGCTTAATTGATCAATTTACTCAAAAATAATATTTAAAAGTTACGTATTTTATAAGTTAGCTTTTGAATATTCAACAACCATCTCTAAATACATTTCCCTTTTGAAAGGAGGTCATGAACATGAGCATCGTATCAACTATCATCGAAGTCGTTAAAACTATCGTAGACATCGTTAAAAAATTCAAAAAATAGTCTACATTCTACATAACCACCATCTTTTACGATGGTGGTTTTTTTATGTCTATTTATTTTCAGCTCGTTTAAACTCCTTTAAACATCCAACATTTACTTCTCTTCATTATTGGATAACTTTTCAAAATAAACTATTGTAATGAATATATTTTTACTTATAATGGTATACACAGTATCACGTTTGTTGAAAAAACGATGACTATTGATTCATTTGATAAATAACGACATCGAAAGGAAGGACAAAATGAAGAAGTGTTCAATTTCCAGTTTATTATCAATTATTGTCACACTCATTAGCATTTTTATATGTTTTACAACCATGTTTACGAACATCTATAACAACACTGACTTTAACTTTTGGTATTTCCCAGGAGCAATTATCTTTGTTATCTCAATTATTATTAATATCATAGCAATGTTTAAAGGTAATAAGACGTTAAACATCATCCTATTTTTTATTAACTTTTTTGCCTTACTTATCTTTACCACACCATTTGCAATCGTTTAAATGTTATTTTCAACTGCAAAATAGTTAGGCACGACTCATATCACACCTTCGGCCATAGAAATTTTTTGCAACTAATAACTGATTTTGAAAATACGTCGATATTAATATTTTAGATTTCATTATTTAAGCGGGCAAGCGTCTCTGAATTCAGAGGCACTTGCCTATTTTATTTTTCACGTGAAACAGCACAGTATATTCATTCATATTACATTTTCATTTAAAGTACAGAATCAAACAATTACATTCGTCGATCATAAGTCCATTGATACGGACTATCTAGTAATCGCCAATCTTCATCAATCTCACTACTATGAATTAAGCATGCATCTAATTCCCGGGAAATTTTTTCTTGATCTAAATCCGTACCAATAATTACAAATTGCGTTTGACGATCTCCATATTCGATATCCCAATCTTCTACTACATCTTGACGCGCCTCCAAAATAGCTTGCTGTTGACTTTCACTCATTGTTGCCACCCAGTATGTAACGGGGTGAATATTACAAGATGAACCAGCCTGTGATAACAAACACGCTACATCATTATACTGCGCTAACCATACAATCCCTTTTGTTCTTACAATATTTTCTGGCATTTGTTCTAGCCATTGATGAAATCTTTTTGCATGAAATGGTAATCGTCTAGTATAAGCAAATGATGTAATCCCATACTCTTCTGTTTCCGGCGTATGTGTCGCATGTCCTCCAGCTGTTAATTCTTTGATCCATCCAGCTGATTCACTTGCCTTCTCAAAATCAAATAATTGCGTATTAAGTACATCTGATAATTCCACTTTAGCATTTACTGTTTTAATAATTTTAGCTTCGGGTTGCAATGCACGTAATACATTTTCTAATTTTTCTAAAGCTTCGTCGCTAATCAAATCGATTTTATTGATAATCATCACATCACAAAATTCTACTTGATCAATGAGTAAGTCAGCAATAGTACGCTCATCTTCATCATCAACACTTTCATCACGGTCTGCCAATAAATCTTCACTACGAATATCATTAACAAAGCGATTCGCATCTACAACCGTCACCATTGTATCTAATCGACATATAGAGGTTAAATCAATACCTAATTCTTCATCTATGTATGAGAACGTTTGAGCTACTGGTACAGGCTCAGATATCCCAGTTGATTCAATTACAATTTGATCGATACCCCCTTTGTGAACTAAGCGCTCGACTTCTCGTAACAAATCGTCTCTTAAAGTACAACATATGCATCCATTAGAAAGTTCTACTAATTTCTCATCTGTTCTAGATAAGCCGCCACCTTGTGCTACTAAATCCTTATCAATATTAACTTCACTCATATCATTGACTATGACAGCAATGCGTCGCCCTTCTCTATTTTTTAATATATGATTAAGCAATGTCGTTTTGCCCGACCCTAAATATCCACTTAATACAGTTACAGGTATTTTCGCCATTTCAAGAACCCTCTCTTTTGTAAATAGTAATTATTACGTTTTACATTCTATAGAAAGTTCCTTCTTTTATCAATACTCAATTTTTTAAAAATTGAATAAACGTGATTAAATAAAAAAAGCTAGTTGGAATCATTATAAATTTCCAACTAACTAAGATTAAACTATTACAATTATATATGTTCATCTAAAAAGTAATTAAATACCCAAATGATACCATTGAGACGGTCTTTTACCTCTGCATGATAGGCATTAAAAAAAGTTTTATTGAGTTTCACTTTAGCATGACCACCATCATCAATTAACCTTTTATAGACACGCTCCAACTCTTCTAATGAATCACATTCAATAATAAGATGAGGATTTTTAGAAACGGGATGCTTATGAAACGTATCGGAGAAATGTACGAACGTTTCATCACCAATAATAAGTTGGGCATGATAAGTTCGACCATCTTTACCCATAAGTATTTCTGTTTGAGCATTAAATACATCTTTGTAATAACATAAAGATTTATCTACGTCCTTAACGTAAATAAATGGGCTTACATTTTTCATAATTTCCTCCTTTTTTTATTTATTAACACATTTAGACACACTTTCATCAATTTAAACTAATCATTTTCGGGATTATTGCAAATTAATACAATAAAACCACTCCTCAATGGAGTGGCTACTTTTCTATATTTTAGGTTCACCGTTGACTAGCACACTATTTAAAAAGTTGAGAAATTGTATTACGAATTGAATTGAATCGTTCATAATCTACATATCCTCTCAATACTTTTTTAACACTTTTATTATAAAACGTTTATGCTTCAACATACTAAATTTGCCTAACTGTATATTTTTCATACTCAAGTGTCAAATAAATGGTGTGATATTATTTTGTTCAACCACATTTCTCCTAATATTTAAGAGTTGCACGCATACATATTAACAAAAATATTTTCTCCAACTTTGAATAGAAAATATTCTGTTCATTTTATGTATTCACATAATCGTGAAATCATTTATGACTTTGATCAATTTTCAAATCGCCTAGTCCTAGCGCTCATCATTGTATACTCAGTTATGTCGTTGTGTCCCGTTCTAACATTTGCTTTTTAGTAATAATGGGGTACTTTTTGAAAACAATAGACCCTACAATACCAGCAATAGTTCCTATAATCGCCATAACCACACCATAGATAATCACTTTCGTTAAACTATTAAAACCAAACATCACTAAAAAACCTGCAATAGGTGTAGCAGTGCCAGTTGCATTATTAATCATACCTGACCAAGCAATTATAATACCGGCAATTGCCCCACCAAAGAAATTAGTGACATAAATAGGAATAGGATTAGCGGAAACAATATCAGCTTGAGAAAGCGGTTCGATTCCGACTGAAATGGTTGATTTACGGTCTCCCAATTTCAAACGATGGAACAATGCACTATTCATAAACGCGGAACTAAATGCGGCCATGGCACCTATGGCCATAGGCGCACCCGTTAAACCAAGCAATGCAGTGAGAGCCATTGAACTTAATGGAGCAGTACCTACTACTGTAATAATACCTCCCAATACAATTCCCATAATCAACGGATTAGTGTCAGTACTACTTTGTATAATATCCCCAATTTTAATTAACGTGTTATTAACCACTGGCGTCAATCCAGTAGCAATTAACCTAGCTATAGGTGCGAGAAGAATGATTGAACCAATTAAATCAATACCATCTGGCACATATTTCTCGGTATACTTCATCATGTAGCCTACAATATACCCAGCGAAAAATCCTGGCAACAAGTCCATACCTCCACAAGCTGCACCAATAACTAGTGCATAAACTGGAGATACTCCAATCGCTAATGCAGTTAATCCAGCCGCAGCCACACCACCTAAACCTCCAGCAGCATCTCCTAATTCTTCTAAGAATTTAATACCAAATACTTGTCCACCCACATATTTATTGAAAGCTTCAACTAAAAACGAAGCAATTGCCGCATTCGCTAAAGCACCCATCGCTTTCATCCCACTAGGTGCCTTATATGTAAATAGAGTAAAAACAACTAAAACTAAAATTAAAAATAATGTACCTATAAGCAAATCCATATCAAACACTCCCCATAACACTTATAATTTTCTGATTTTTTAGAAAACAACTATAAAATACATAGTACCAAAAAAATATACCTTTGAGGAGAATTTTTTAAAAAATAGAAAATATTTATTAAATTAAATAAAGTTAAATAGTAAAACATTGTAACAAGCTTCAACTTACTCTACCAATGGAGACTTTTATTAGAATTCCTCAAATTAATCCTCCACGACATATTAATGAAATGATTGAAACGATACACAATCGTGATTTTGATGAATTCAGTTCTCTAAAAAGAACAATTTAAATTTTTAATAAATCAATCATAAATATCACCTTTTTTCAAAGCAAGATTTGTATTTGCGAGTTCTTCCATAAATTGTGAGTCATTTAAAACATCGAATGGTTTATTACCTTCGCCTATTAAAAATCTAAAATGAGTAATATTCATAAATTCAAATATTAATTTAAATTGGTGGACTAAAGGTTGTGCTTTAATACGTGGACTGTCACCGCCTATGATTAAAATTAAGTACTTTTTTTGTGACATAATTTCTTTGAAGTTATCTATTTGCGTATCTCGCAATGATTCAGTCCATCTATCAATAAAGAGTTTTAAAGACGCACTCATGGAATACCAATAGAGAGGCGTTGAGAAAATTATAATATCTGATTTTAAAACTTTATTTAAAATTTTTTTATAATCATCATTATGAATGCTAGTTTCATTGCTATGACGATTATCATTAACCTTTTCAATGTTACTTTGGTATAAATTTATAAACTTTCCATCAATTAGAACATTTTATTATTATCAATAGGTTTTAAAAATCCAAAGTTAAGTAGTTGAACTAGACCTAAAAAGACATAAATAAAAAATCAAGATCATGCTAAGTGAGTTTATATCTGTTGAAGATAGTAAAATCTATATTAAAGAATTAAAAAATATATAATTATTCAATACTAGTTATGACAATTTAAACAAAAAAATTTTAAATGGTGTATTATTATAAGGGTAAGTTAAAATTATGATAACAGAAATTATCACTTCAATTTTCAATAGTATATTAAAGCAAGAAGAAATTTATTTAAATAATAATATTGAACAATTAAGTGAGTTCAGAAAAGACATTATCCTAAAATGAAAACCAATTAAAATTATTTGCCAATCATAACAGTATCCAATCTCTTAAAGATATAAGATAAAATAAAAGACACTTACACACGATAACTATTCATTAATGAAAGTTAATTCATCAATTAAGGTGGTGGTTCTATCGAACAATATCTAATACACCATAGAAAAATGAATATAAAAGGTAATATATATTAAGGAGAAAGCTAATGGAAGAAAAATTTAATAATAGCCAAGAAGAAAGACAGTTTCAACAATTTCAAGAATACCAAAAACGTCAAGAAGAAGAGAAAAAGAAAAAACGCAAAAAGGGTTGGCTTTTCGGTTGTGGTGGTTGTTTAGTTTTATTAATATTAATTATTGTTGGTGTAACTGCGTGTACTGGAACTTTTGTGAATGAAGTTGATAAAGAAATAAATGAAGAAGGTAAACTTGACAAAGACAAAGATACAAAAATCAAATCTATAGGTGAGACTACTGAAATAGATGGAGTGTCATTCACATTAGATAATGCTTCTTATACTGAAGAAAGAAACGAATTTGCAGATGTTCAAGCCGATAAAGTCATAAAGGTAGATATGACTGTTAAAAACAATTCTAAAGAAGAAATTCCAGTAGGTGGAGATATAAAAGTATACGTAGATGGAAAACAAGCTAAATCTTATCCTATTGATAATCAATTAATAGATTCATTATCACCAAACAGAGAAATTAGTGGATCTGAAGGTTTTGCAATAAATGGTAATCCAAAAAAAATCGAATTAGAATTTCAACCTTTAACATCATTCTCTAACAAACGTTATATTTATAATATTAAACCAGAATAATATAGGTATTCACCTGCCCTATTTTTTCCTTTCTCTAGGTTGAGAGATTAAAAAGTTTGAAATATGAAATAATTTATTAGTTATACGATCTTTTATGAGGAGAATATATATGAAAAGATTATTAGGTACATTAATTGCTGCTACACTAGTGTTAAGTGCTTGTAGCCAAAACGACACTAAGGAAGATGAAAATAAAAAGTCAGAAAATACTACTGAAAAGAAATCTGACGATAAAAAAGACAAAAAAACTAATGAGGATAAAAAGTCTGGAGAACAAAAGAAATCTCAAGAAAAAAAGAATAACAAGTCAATGCAAGAATCTGCTACAAATGAACAGGTTCAATCTCAACAACAAACTAATAACAATCAGCAACAATATAGTGATGAATATTTAGCAAACAATTCCGTTTCTAATGATGATCAATTATCATCTGAAGAACAGCAGAAATACAATGAAAATACTAACGAAAACAAACAGAATAGTCATGTTGACTTAAATTCATTACCTGCTACAGATTTTCGAACAGATTGGATGTCTGAATCTGGTCAAAAACAAGTGAATGATTTAGCAAACCAAAAAGATAGCGGTCAAATTTCACAATACGAATTTAATGATCGCGTATCTGATGTGATGAATAATGAAATAGATAATCAACAGCCATAATTGAAATATAGGGTAGCACGTCTACCCTTTTTATTTAGGGAGGGTAAACACGTGGCATAAGAAATTCACCTATAAACATGGTGAAACTAAAAATCGCTATTATGAGAAGTACAAAGACCCTCTCACAAACAAATGACGACGTGTTAGCGTGGTACTTAATAAAGAATGGTAAACAGTCACAAAAAGAGGCTCAGAAGCGCTTAAATGAGCTTATAGAGGCAAAATTAAACGATAAGACACCTACTACACTTAAGTCACTAACATTCCATGATCATTTGATGAGTGGTTTGAAAGATACAAATTAACTTCCGGATTTAAACAATCTACCGTTACAACGAAAAGTTATAAAATAGCGCACATCAAAAGAAATATTGATAAAAATATACTCGCTCAAAATACGAATGCTGATGTTTTACAAGACTTAATTAATTCTTCATTAACAGAGGGATTAAGTCATAAAGTGGTTAAAGATGATTTGAGTATTATAAAAAATATACTACGCTATACTCAAAAGAAATATAACATTACTGATAAATCTTACATAGATGATGTAATAGTACCTAAAAAAGCGACTACAATAGAAGAAGTTAAAGCAAAACGTGAGAACTATTTAGAAATGAATGAAGTTCATCTTATCGCTGAAGAGTTAAAACATATAGCAAATAATAAGCGTGCTAGTTATATATTTATTTACTGCTTATATCATTGAAATTCAAGCATTAAATGGTATGCGTATAGGAGAACTTTTAGCAATACAACCAGAAAACATTGATTTCAAAAACAAAAAACTTATCATTGATGGCACTATACATTGGCGTAAAGAGGGTAACAACCTCGGTTTTAAAGATACTACAAAAACAGCTTTATCTTATCGAACTATCTCTCTGACTACTCGAAGTTGTGATATTTTACGTAAAGTTATGTTAGAGAATAAGAAAGCATTTCAGTGGAAAAATATGTATGTAGATAGAGATTTTATATTTACTAATCATAAAGGAAACCCTATATCACTTACATCAATCAACAGAAACATACAAATTGCTGCAAAGAATGTAGGTATTAAAAAGCATATAACCAGCCATACTATGCGTCATAGTCACATATCATTATTATCGCAATTAGGTATATCACTGCGTGCAATTATGGATCGTGTAGGCCATACAGATCATAAGACTACCCTACAGATATACAGTCATGTTACTGAACAAATGGATAAAGATATGATGAGTAAGTTAGAGAAAGTAGGTATTAATTAAATATGAGTAGTACTCGTAAACCAAAATTAGATTATGAGGAACAAATTAAAAAGTTGAAATCATTAGGAATTCTATTCAATGAAATAACAGAAGAAGAAGCTAAAGAAATATTAAAAAATAACACTTATTTTTTTAAATTGATATCTTTTCGTAAAAATATAAAAAAGGATAGTAGTGGAAATTATAATTTTGAGTTTTCTGCACTTTCTGATTTTGCTACTTTAGATATGCGATTAAGATATACTTTATTACCTATGTGTTTGGATATAGAACATTCACTAAAAACAGATATTCTTAAAAAGATTACTGATGATGTAAACGAAGACGGATATACAATTGTTCAAGATTTTATAAACAATCATAATGGAGATTTAGAAAAAATCTTTTCTAGCGTGATTAAAAGAGATGGTACAGTTATACCGAGTTTTCAAAAATATTATGATGATCCTCCAATATGGGTATGCTTAGAATTAATGACTTTTGGCCAATTTTCAGCATTTGTAGAATTTTATTCTGAAAGAACAAATGACTCTGAGTTACGTAAGGCTGGTAAATTTATTAAATTTGCTAAAAACATTAGGAATAAATGTGCTCATAGCCAACCAATTTTATTAAATTTAAATCCACGCAAAAACTTTACCGTTGAAAGAGAATTAAAAAAGATAGGTAGAAAACAAAGACTGTCTGATAAAAACCTTAAAGTATTAGCAATAATTGATATTCTTGCATTATTAGTTTTACATTCTAAATATTGTAGTAAAGGTATAAAAGATAATCGAAAAAATGATTTATTAACTTTTAAACAACGTAAAAATAGATATTTTCATCATTATCGAAATGTTCCTTCTCTTTCATTTTTCTTTCTATCACTTAACAAAATGATTGACTATTATGTTCAAAACAATTAATATAATAAATAAGGAAAGAGGGACATCCCTCCAAGAGTTATTTCTATACTCTTGTTTTTTATGAAAGAATTTTCTATTCTTTCCGTTTTAAGAGGTTGACCGAGAGGTTGCCTCTTTTTTTATGCCTAAATCTCTTAAGTTTTAACACGTCGCCCTTTTTTTGCCCTTTTTCCAACTTATAAAATACAAAAACAACCCCCTCAAGCCTATGCCTAAGGGGTTTCATTATTCTATGCTATTTTATTCCCACTCAATTGTACTTGGTGGCTTAGAGGTAATGTCATAGACAACGCGATTAACGTGGTCCACCTCATTGACAATTCGACTTGAAATCTTTTGTAAGACTTCCCAATCAATTCTAGCAAAGTCACTAGTCATGCCATCGATGGATGTTACCGCACGAATACCTACAGTATGATCATACGTACGGTAGTCTCCCATGACACCGACCGATTGAATACCTGGAAGTACTGTAAAGTATTGCCAGATATCTCTTTCAAGACCTTCCTCACGAATCACTTCACGTAAAATCGCATCTGATTCACGAACAATTTCAAGCTTATCTTCAGTAATTTCTCCAAGTACACGGATACCTAATCCAGGTCCTGGGAACGGCTGTCTCCAAACTAAGTGTTCAGGTATACCTAATTCTATTCCTAATGCGCGCACTTCATCTTTGAATAATGTATTGATTGGTTCAATAAGTTCAAATTCCATGTCTTCAGGTAATCCACCTACATTATGGTGAGATTTAATTGTTTGAGCTGTCTTAGTACCTGATTCAATCACATCCGTATATAACGTACCTTGAGCTAAGAAATCTACATCTGTTAATTTCGCAGCTTCGTCATCAAAGACATATACAAACTCATTACCAATGATTTTACGTTTACGTTCTGGATCAGACACACCTTTTAGTTTACTCATGAAGCGTTCTTGAGCATTAACACGAATAATATTCATATCAAAACCTTCACCGAATTGCTCCATGACCATGTCACCTTCACCTTTACGTAATAGACCATGGTCCACAAAAATACATGTTAATTGCTCGCCGATTGCCTTATGTAAAAGTACAGCAACTACGGATGAATCTACTCCACCACTCATTGCACATAATACTTTACGATTACCTACTTGTTGACGGATTTTCTCAATTTCAATTTCAATGAAATTCTCCATCGTCCATTCACCTGTACAATTACAAACACGGCGGACGAAGTTTCTTAGTAAGTCGTTCCCATATTCAGTGTGACGTACTTCTGGATGGAATTGTACACCGTAAATGCGACGTTTTTTATCTTCAATAGCTGCATAATTAGTACTTGGACTATCTGCAATCACTTCAAATCCTTCAGGAATTTCAATTACTTTATCAGAATGACTCATCCATACTGTTTGTTCAGAAGGTAAGCCAAAGAAAAGTTCATCTGATTTAGCGTTAATTGTAGCTTTGCCATATTCACGCTCATTGGCACGCTCAACTTTACCACCTAAAAGCTTAGTCGTTAATTGCATACCATAACAAATACCTAAAACTGGAATACCTAAATTGTAAATTTCAGGGTCGATGGTAAATGACCCCTCTTCATACACTGAATTTGGACCACCTGAAAGAATGATACCTTTAGGATTCATTCGTTTAATTTCTTCAATAGAAATTTCGTGATCATGTAATTCACTATAAACGCCCATCTCACGGATACGACGCGTAATTAACTGGTTATATTGGCTACCAAAGTCTAAAACAAGAATCAGCTCTTGCTCTTTCGCCATTTCCATAGTCATGAATCTCCTTTATTGTTTGATTTTATGTAAAAGTAAGAGAAACGCGCCTATCAATGCTCTAAATGATAGCTTTAAGTATTGTAACGTATCATTAAGCATTGTTGTTTTAAGAATTAAGCACGTTCCTACAAATGATTAATTCATCACCCAAAGTTTAACACTAGAAAGAATAGTTTGGTGATTCTTTCGTAATTTGAACATTGTGAGGATGACTTTCAGCTAAACCAGCTGGTCCCATACGTGTAAATTGTGCTTCTTCACGTAATTTTTTTAGGTTTTCTGAACCAGTATAACCCATACCAGCTCTAACGCCACCCATAAGTTGATAAATTGTATCTTGTAATGGTCCTTTATAAGCTGTACGACCTTCAATACCTTCAGGAACAAATTTTCTTGGCGTCTTATCTTCTTGGAAGTAACGATCATTTGAACCTTTTTCCATAGCACCTAAAGATCCCATACCGCGATAAACTTTATATTGTCTACCTTGGAATACTTCAGTTGCACCAGGACTTTCTTCTGTACCAGCTAACAAACTACCTAACATAACCGCATGACCACCAGCAGCTAATGCTTTGATAATATCACCTGAGAACTTAATACCACCATCAGCAATAATAGCCTTACCATGCTTACGGGCTTCTGTAGCACAATCATAAACTGCTGTAATTTGAGGCACACCTACACCTGCAACAACACGTGTTGTGCAAATTGAGCCTGGACCAATACCTACTTTAACAACATCGGCACCCGCTTCAAATAAAGCACGTGTTGCCTCTGCAGTCGCTACGTTACCAGCGACAACAGTAATTTCAGGATATGTTTCCTTGATGTGTTTAACTTGATTAATAACGCCTTTAGAATGACCATGAGCTGTATCAATAATTAATGCATCTACGCCAGCTTCAACTAGTTTTTGTGCACGAATTTCAGTATCTTTAGACGTACCGATTGCTGCCGCAGCTAACAATCTGCCATGTTCATCTTTAGCTGCATATGGGAATTCAAGTACTTTTTCAATATCTTTAATAGTGATTAATCCTTCTAAACGACCATTTTCTACTAATGGAAGTTTCTCAATCTTATGTTTTTGAAGAATAGCCTCGGCTTCATCTAAAGTCGTACCAACTGGAGCTGTTATTAAATTATCTTTCGTCATTACATCTGATATTTTAATTGAAAAATCTTCAATAAAACGTAAATCACGATTTGTTAAAATCCCAATCAACTTGCGATCCTCTTGATTATCGACAATGGGTACACCAGAGATACGGTATTTACCCATTAATGCTTCAGCCTCATACACACTTTCTTCCGGTGTTAAGAAGAACGGGTTAGAAATAACACCATTTTCTGAACGTTTAACCTTTTGTACCTCATCAGCTTGCTCTTCGACGCCCATATTCTTATGAATAACACCTAAACCGCCTTGTCGAGCCATAGCAATTGCCATTTTTGATTCAGTTACTGTATCCATACCTGCTGAGATAACAGGAATGTTTAACTTGATCTTATCTGATAATTTGACACTTAAGTCAACATCGCTTGGTAAAACATCTGATGCAGCTGGAATGAGTAACACGTCGTCGAATGTTAAAGATTCTTTAGCAAATTTATTTTCCCACATTAAAAACAGCCTCCAATTTTATTTATACTTAGTTACATTATTTCACATTTTCTTCAGTTTGTTTATACTTTATACCATTAAAAAAGAAATTTAAGATGATTGCAGAAATTGCGCCAAGCACTATACCATTTTGAGTTAACCAAGCAAATTGTTCTCCTAATCCTTTAAATGCTTGAGGTACTGCACTAATACCAGCACCTAACCCTACTGAAATTGCAATAATTAATAAATTATTTTGATTTTGGAAATTAATGTTACCCAAAATACTAACGCCGTATGCCATAACCATTCCAAACATTGCTATCATTGCCCCACCTAAAACCGGCAATGGAATAATATTAGCTAAAGCACCTAATTTAGGTATACAACCGCAAATTAGTAAAAGAATAACCATTCCATATATCACATTGTTCTTTTTAGCTCCTGATAAAGAAACAAGACCTACATTTTGGGAATATGCAGTGTAAGGGAACGCATTAAATATTGAACCTAAAATGATTGCTAGACCTTCCGCAGTGTACCCTTTTCGAAAATCTTTTCTTTCTAGTTTTCTACCAGTAATTTCACTCAGTGCATGATAGACACCAGTAGATTCAATTAAACTTACAACTGCAACAATGAAAAATACAAGTATTGAGCTGACATCAAATCCGAAGCCAGAAAATCTGAATGGCACAGGGAAACCAAACCAATGTGCATCACCCACTTGTTTGATATCAACCATTCCAAATATACCAGCTAAAGCAGTACCTATTGCTAATCCTATAAGTATCGCAATTGATTTCAAGAAGCCCTTTGTAAATCTTTGCAAAATAAGAATAATGAGTAGTGTAACACCACCTAATATTAAATTCTTAGTATCGCCATAGTTTTTCGCTCCTTCACCACCTGCCAAGTAATTCATTGCAACTGGCATTAAATTGATTCCAATAATTGTCACAACACTTCCTGTTACAACAGGTGGAAAGAATTTAACTAAATAAGAGAAAAAAGGTGCAATTAAAACAACTAAGATACCGGATATTAAAAGCGAACCATATAAAACATCAAGTCCTTTCGTTTGACCGATGAGTATCATAGGTGCAACGGCAGTAAACGTACATCCTAGTACAATCGGTAATCCAGTCCCTGTGACTTTATTTGCTTGAAGAAATGTCGCTACCCCGCACATAAATATATCAACAGTAACTAGATAAGCAATTTCTTCAGCTGAAAATTTTAAGCTTGTCCCCACAATAATAGGAACAAGAATAGCCCCTGCATACATCGCTAACAAATGTTGCACACTTAATATGAAATTTTTCATTACGCTTCACCTAAAAGAGTTACCTTATTGCCTTTTAATGAAGCTACCTTACAAAGTGAAGATACATATAAGCCTGCATCTTCTAAACGTTGGCGACCATTTTGGAAACTTTTTTCAACCACAATACCCACGCCAACTGTCGTCGCATTTGCTTGTTTTACAATGTCATTAAGACCTAGCGAAGCATCACCATTAGCTAAAAAGTCATCAATGATAAGTACTTTATCGTCTGCACCTAAAAATTCTTCAGATACAATGACTGTACTCGTTTTATTTTTTGTAAATGAATGAATATCCGTGCTATAAAAGCCATCTTTCAAAGTACTAGGTTTAGCTTTTTTAGCAAATAGACAAGGAACATCAAAATGAAAAGAAGCCATAATAGCAGGCGCAATACCAGAAGCTTCAATAGTTAAAATTTTAGTAATACCAGCGTCTTTGAAAGACTCATAAAATGTTTTACCTACATCATTCATCAACTTTGCATCAATTTGATGATTTAAAAATCCATCTACCTTCAAAATTTTCTCATCGATGACAACGCCATCTTCTTTGACTTTTCGTCCTAACGACTCCACTCAAAAAACCTCCTCAAGTAAATTCAAATTCGATTCCTAGATACAAAAAAACCTCAAACTACCATTAATAGTTTCAGGATCTATGAGTGAACGTGCAATACTTTGCCTTAAAGCAAATTAAGAAGAAGATACGCATACGTAATCCTAAAAACGCTTATTAAATTTGATAAAACTTAAACAATTGCACTCAATTTATACAGGCTTATGTGTATCCTCATTTGTTACCAGTTATACCAAATGCGTTTCACTTTTATGTTGCTTTAGCGATTTAAACTGCTCTTAATGTATTGGATTGTTACTCATAGTCGTGTCGTTTATGGCGACACGGTAGAAACTTCTAAAGCCATATTCTCTAGATTATATGAGTCATATAAATTATTTTATGATAATAGCAAATTTTTGTTGTATTTTCAATATAATTAAAGAGATGTTCACGATTCAAAAAGCATCAAAATTCAGTGTAAGCGTTATATTAAAGGATGAATTATCATTGAAATGTTTTAATACAAAATTATATAATTATCTGTGTAATAGTTTTATTAAATTAGACTAGGGTATAACCATGTAAGACAACATTTTTAAAAGGGGCGATAATCATGGCAAAAATTACTGTAGTGAATAACCAAGATGAATTATATAAAGTCATCAATCAAAAAAAATCTGAAGGTTATTTAGAGACAGAATTAGCTGTTATCAGTAAAAGTAAGTTGCACTTAGATGATTTACACAACTCTCAAATCTCGTTAATGGCTACAAGTGGCTCATTTAGTGACCGTATGTCTCGTTTACTTACAGGTGAAGATGGAGAAGAAACAGTATTATCTCGTTATGATTTAACTGACAATGAACTAGAAGGATATAAACAAGATATTTTAAACGATAAAATGCTCGTTGTTGCTAACAGTGACCGTTCTTCTCATGATGAAGTTGAAGATAATAATGCTGCATATAAAGAAGTGGATATTACTCATTATGCCGCAGAGTCTGAAGGGCCTAAAGCATAATTTTATTTCTAAATTATAAAAGCATTGCACCATAATGTTTGTGTCGTCGAGCAGACATTATGGTTTTTTTTATCATTAAATAAAGCTAATTCGCTACGAATGAATAATATTAGGGAGAGGATATAACATGGAATTTAAAGTGATAGAATCAGCTAAAGATCCATTATTTAACGAGGCACTCAAATTATATGATGATAAATTGGATATTGGTTTAGATGAAGATAGTAAAATTTTTAAACGCTCACTTGAAAATAATAAAACAGAAAATGATTACGCCTTTATCGTTGGAATTGAAAACCAGACTGTAGTTAGCTTAGCAACTGCACATTACGAAGCAACAACCAATTCTGCATTTTTAATTTACTTAATCGCAAAAGAAAGCCCCAATCATGATGAAAGAATGTCCTTAACTTTAGAGGCAATAGAAAAACAATTAAACCTTTTATCACAAGAAGTTCATAATAGAGATATTAATTTCATCATGTTAGAAGTTCCAAAAGAACCCTCGACTGCTAACATCGATGACAAGCTCAGAAATGCACTAGAACATCGTCGTCAATTCCTCTTTGAAAATCAATTTGAAAAGCAGGACGACATTGACTATATTCATCCAAACCAAAACCAAGAGGAAACGCCACAAAAAGTAGATTTATTTATTAAAGCTAACATTGAATTAACAAAGGACATTTATGGTACAAGTGTCAAATCTAATTATATTCTTAAATATGTTTTTGCAAATGGCATTTCAAGAGAAATTATTTACCCTCTCCTAAAAGAAATGAATTTAAGATAGTCTGTCTAAAACACCTTGAAATCAATATTAATAAAAGGTAAACTATCATATGAGGTAAGACTGACGTTTCACTGACCGAAGACAAACGTCACCATACATAATTAAAATATGAAGGGACTTTTTCAATGTTAACTAAAGAATTTGCTCAACGTGTAGAACTAAGTGAAAAGCAGGTCCGAAAAATTGTACAACATTTAGAGGAACGAGGCTATCACCTTAGTAAAACAGAATATCGTGGTCGTGAAGCCACAGACTTTAAAGAAGATGACATCGAATTATTTACAGATATCGCTAACAAAGTTAAACAAACAAATAGTTATGATTTAGCATTTGAAGAGCTTGAAAAGGAAAAAGACTTTTTACAAGTCATTGTTAAAGACGAGGATAGCCAATTACCAACTGATCAAAATGTAGCACAACTCGTTGAAGATTTACGTTCTGAAATTCAAAAAATGCGAGAAGAACGTCAAATGTTAGGGCAAATGATTAACCAAGTTCATCAGCAACAACAGGAACTCAAAGAATTACAGACTGATATTACAACAAAATTAGATTCGAATGCCCAATCTTTAAAATCAATCCAAAATTCTCAAGAGGCTATTCAGTCAGCACAAGAACAACAATCTAAAGACATCGCTAAAGCTAACGAATTAAAAGATAGTGAATTACGCAGTCATTTTGATTCAATGTCAAATAGCGCTTCAATATCTCAGAGCAACGTCGCAAGTCAAAGCACTACAGCAAGTTTGAGCCAATCTGAATCAGCAAATGATTCAATGAGTTCATCTCTGTCCGAGTCTAACTCAATAACATCCGAAAGTAATACAAATAGCAAATCGGAAATTGAATCAAAAAGTACGTCTACAAGCGAGTTCTTGTCAGAATCAGGAAGTGTATCTAACTCAGAAAAATCTGAGTCAATTTCTCATTCTCAATCAACATCAGCTACACCTTCTTCTCAATCGACTTACCAACAACAACCTAAAGAAGAGAAGAAAGGTTTCTTTGCACGTCTATTTAACTTATAAATGATTTGTATTCATAGCTGACTCATGTTTATTCATAATATTAAATAAAAACGCGTGCAATCATGTCTTCTTATAGCATGATTGCACGCGTCTTTTTTATTAATATAAACCTCTTTACGTCCTCTTTGCTCACTTTTCTGATAAACATAAACTTCTCATTTTTCATTGTTCTAATAATCACCTTCACTCTATTCAACTTTAAATGAATCTGAAAACTATAAATCAACAACTTGAATTTCTTCTTAACCCCCTTTATTCTTATTACATATGTCGGAATACTAAAAATTAAAAAGGAGCTATATATCGATATGGAAATACTTTTTACAGTAATTAATGTCATCGTGTTACTTGTTTTCCTAATAATGTTAAATATTATGGCAAGAAAACACGTCTCATTCCCTAAACGTGTCTTTACCGCTTTAGCAATAGGTATCGTATTTGGCATTGTATTACACCTCATATATGGTGCAGAGTCTAAAACTCTCGAACAATCAACAGACTGGTTTAGTATTGTCGGAGATGGTTATGTTGCACTATTACAAATGATTGTCATGCCACTAATATTCATTTCAATTGTTGCCGCTTTTAGCAAAATACAAATTGGTGAAAAATTCGCTAAGATCGGTTCTTATATTTTTATGTTTTTAATTGGTACTGTAGCCATCGCAGCTATCGTTGGAATTTTTTACGCTTTAATCTTTGGTCTAGATGCATCGTCTATTGATTTAGGTAGTGCAGAACATTCACGTGGTACAGAAATTTCAAAACAAGCCAAAGATTTAACTGCAAACACTTTACCACAACAAATTCTCGAAGTATTCCCAAGCAATCCATTTTTAGATTTCACAGGACAACGTACAACTTCGACAATTGCAGTTGTTATTTTTGCAACGTTTGTGGGCTTTGCTTATCTTAGAGTTGCAAGAAAACAGCCGGAACATGGAAGCTTACTTAAACGTGGTATAGAAGCAATCTATTCTATCGTTATGGCTATCGTAACTTTTGTTTTGCGATTAACGCCTTATGGCATTTTAGCTATTATGGCTTCTACTCTTGCGACAAGTGATTTTTCTGCAATTTGGACGTTAGGTAAATTCTTAATTGCTTCATACGCAGCTCTAATCACAATGTATATTATCCATTTAATTATACTGAGTGTCTTAGGTATCAATCCCGTTAAATACGTGAAAAAGACAATAGAAGTACTAATCTTTGCATTTACTTCACGTTCAAGTGCAGGTGCATTACCATTAAATGTTCAAACGCAAACAAAACGTTTAGGTGTACCTGAGGGAATTGCAAACTTCTCTGCAACTTTTGGTTTATCCATAGGGCAAAATGGCTGTGCAGGAATCTATCCTGCTATGCTAGCAGTTATGGTGGCACCAGTAGCAAATGTAGAAATTGACTTCCAATTTGTTGTTACACTTATTGCTGTTGTTATTATAAGTTCATTTGGCGTTGCAGGTGTAGGTGGCGGGGCAACATTCGCATCAATACTCGTATTATCTACACTTAATCTACCAGTTGCTCTCGCAGGGGTACTGATATCTATCGAACCTCTCATCGATATGGGTCGTACAGCACTTAACGTTAATGACTCAATGCTAGCTGGAACAGGTACCGCACGCTTAACGAATCATTGGGACAAAAAAACATTTGACTCAAATGATTACGGCGATTTATCTGCAAATTAAATGTAAGAAAAGTGGTCATTGATTATTACGACATACAATTATAAAAAGAGCGGGGCAACATTCGTGTTGAAAATATCGCCCCACACCCTAGCCTGAGACATGTATTTCTGTCTCAGGTTCTTTTTATCTTTGAATAAATCCTGCTTTTTTCAATTCATCTAACATATCTAAACGTGTTTTACGTCCTAGAAATGTTTCTATTTGTTGTGACCAATTTTCTGTACGCACACCGTTAGTACGTTCTTTATAATATTCACTCACTACTTGGTCGTATGCTTCCAATTCTTTACGTTGTTGATGCTGATTTGCATCATACTGGTCTTTATGAAAAATATGTTTAAATGGCAAGCGCGGTTTAGGTGACCCATTTTCTTCATCAGAAGGTTCACCTACTGCCATACCAAATAACGGAAACGTATAATCAGGTAAATTTAAAATTTCACGCACTCGCGCAACATCATTACGCAATGACCCTAAATAAACAATTCCATACCCCATATCTTCGGCAGCAACTGCCATGTTTTGCGCAACTAATGCAACATCTATTGTACCTACTAATAGTCCTTCTGCAGAACCATATGATGTCTCCATATTTGACGCCGCAACTTCATCTACTAAATGATGACGATAATAATCTAAAACAAATACAAATAAATAACCATTATCTAAAACATAAGGCTGACCTGACACTTCCTTTAAACGCGCTTTAATGCTTGGATCTTCAACACCAATAATAGAATAAGTTTGAAGATAACTGGATGTAGAAGCACTCTGTCCCGCCTCTACTAATTTTTCTACCGTTTCAGAACCAAGTGGTTGATTCTTAAATTTTCTAACTGAATGATGTTGTTTCATCAACTCATAAACATAATCTGACACTATACCCACTCCTATCAAAATTTACATTATTAATTATTTTATACCCTAAATGAAGTATATTTAAATCAATTTGCACACTTCACATTTAAAAGTTATCATAATAGTATAAATTTTCAGATAATTTAGGGGAGGGGTACAATATGACACTAACAAATAAAGAAGTTGCTAAAGTTTTATTTAAAGCTTATAGATATAAAAAACCCATCGATTTCATTAGTGAGAACTATCAATTAAACGAAGAAGAAGCATATCATGTACAAGAAGAACTAATTGACCAATTAACTTTCAAAGACCGTTCGACTGTTACAGGGTATAAAGTTAGTATGACTAGCAAGGCAACGCAAGCAATTGCTAACACTAACGAACCTGCATATGGAACACTCTTATCTAACCAAATTGTTAATGATGGTGCCTCAGTCTCTCTTTCAGAATTATTTTCACCATTACTAGAACCAGAAATTATCTTTATAGTGCAGGAAGACTTACCTTATGATGCTGATTTAGAAACAATTAGATATCATACCCGTATCGCGCCAGGCATTGAAATTCCAGATGCAAGATATAAAAATTGGTTTCCAAATTTTACTTTATCAGATTTAATATCAGATAATACCGCAACAGGACTTGTCGTAGTAGGTGACCCTGTAGACGGACTTGATAACGATGCATTTGCTAATGTACATTTAAATTTATATAAAGATGATAAATGCATTGCCACAGGAGAATCATCCGAAGTACTCGGAAATCCTTTAAACGCTATTCATTGGCTAATTAAAAAACTACACACGCACGGTAAACAACTTAAAAAAGGAGATATCATTTCATCTGGAACTTTTATATCTCCACTAAAATTAGAATATGGCACGTACCGTGCTGAATATAGTGGTATCGGTAAGGTATCATTTTCGGTTAATAAATAAAGTAAGTTTAATAGGGTTATTTTCACAGAAAGTCATAACAACTTGTGGAATTAACTCTATCTGCTTTATACAGATGCTAAAAAGGGAAATCCATGTATGATACATGTTATTATATATATGAAGTAGTAATAAAATTACACTTCATTATCAATAAAATAACCATAGTTGAGAATGACAATTGAATTTCAAAGTCATACACATTTGAAAATTTCAGTTTCACATTGGATTTTCAACTTTTTTTACTCGTTATTCTTTAATTAATGAGGGATTTAAAACGGCTTAATTATAGCTTTTTTATACTTTCATAGATTTTAAGAACTTCTAAAGTTGACTATTCAATGCCAAGATGTAATAATACTAAACAAGAGATTAGAATTATTATAAACAAACAATTATTTTTAAGTAATTCTAATTAACACTTAACTTTTCAGGAGGAATTTATCTATGTCTTTAATTAACAAAGAAATTTTACCTTTCACAGCACAAGCTTATGATCCAAAAAAAGATGAGTTTAAAGAAGTTACTCAAGAAGATTTTAAAGGTTCTTGGAACGTTGTATGTTTCTATCCTGCTGACTTCTCATTCGTATGCCCTACTGAATTAGAAGATTTACAAAATCAATACGCTAAATTACAAGAATTAGGTGTTAACGTGTACTCAGTATCAACAGATACACACTTCGTACACAAAGCTTGGCATGACCATTCTGATGCAATCAGCAAACTAGAATACAGCATGATTGGTGATCCTTCTCAAACAATCACTCGCAATTTCGATGTGTTGGATGAAGAATCTGGTCTAGCACAACGTGGTACTTTCATTATCGACCCTGATGGTGTGGTACAAGCAGCAGAAATCAATGCTGACGGAATCGGACGTGACGCAAGTACATTAGTTAACAAAATTAAAGCCGCTCAATATGTACGTCAACATCCAGGTGAAGTTTGCCCAGCTAAATGGGAAGAAGGTTCAGAATCATTACAACCTGGTTTAGACTTAGTAGGTAAAATCTAAGGAGGCATTAAAATATGCTTAATGCTGATTTAAAGCAACAATTACAACAATTACTTGAGCTTATGGAAGGCGACGTTGAATTCGTTGCCAGCCTAGGCTCTGATGATAAATCAAACGAACTCAAAGAATTATTAAATGAGATTGCTGAGATGTCAGCACACATAACAATAACTGAAAAATCTTTAAAACGTACACCAAGTTTTTCAGTTAATCGCCCTGGTGAAGAAACAGGTATTACATTCGCTGGCATACCTTTAGGCCATGAATTCAACTCTTTAGTATTAGCTATACTACAAGTGAGTGGTCGCGCACCTAAAGAAAAGCAATCCATTATCGATCAAATTAAAGGGCTCGAAGGTCCATTTCATTTCGAAACCTTTGTAAGTCTTACTTGTCAAAAGTGTCCTGACGTCGTTCAAGCATTAAACCTAATGAGTGTTATTAATCCTAACATTACTCATACTATGATTGATGGCGCTGTTTTCCGTGAAGAATCTGAAAACATTATGGCAGTTCCTGCCGTCTTCTTAGATGGTCAAGAATTTGGTAATGGACGCATGACAGTTCAAGATATTTTAACTAAATTAGGAAGCACGCAAGATGCCTCTGAATTCAACGATAAAGATCCTTATGACGTGTTAATCGTTGGTGGCGGACCTGCAAGTGGTAGTGCTGCAATTTATACAGCACGTAAAGGGCTACGTACAGGTATTGTCGCTGATCGAATTGGTGGTCAAGTTAATGATACTGCTGGTATCGAGAACTTCATCACTGTTAAAGAAACGACAGGTTCAGAGTTCTCATCAAATCTTGCAGAACATATTGCACAATATGATATTGATACAATGACTGGTATTCGTGCTACAAATATCGAAAAAACAGATTCAGCTATTCGCGTAACTTTAGAAAATGATGCTGTTTTAGAAAGTAAAACTGTCATCATTTCCACAGGTGCAAGTTGGCGTAAACTAAACATCCCAGGCGAAGACCGTCTAATCAATAAAGGCGTGGCTTTCTGCCCTCACTGTGACGGACCTTTATTTGAAAATAAAGATGTTGCTGTCATCGGTGGTGGTAACTCTGGTGTAGAAGCAGCTATTGATTTAGCCGGCATCGTTAAACACGTAACATTATTTGAATACGCTTCTGAATTAAAAGCTGATAGCGTATTACAAGAACGTTTACGTTCACTACCTAATGTTGATATTAAAACGAGTGCTAAAACAACAGAAGTAATTGGTGACGATTACGTTACAGGTATTAGCTATGAAGATATGACTACCGGAGAGTCACAAGTAGTTAATTTAGATGGAATTTTTGTACAGATTGGATTAGTTCCTAATACATCTTGGTTGCAAAATGCTGTCGAATTAAATGAACGTGGCGAGGTTATGATTAATCGCGATAACGCAACAAACGTTCCTGGTATCTTTGCCGCTGGTGACGTTACCGATCAAAAAAATAAGCAAATTATTATTTCTATGGGTGCTGGTGCTAATGCCGCACTTAATGCATTCGATTATATAATTAGAAATTAATTTTTAAAACGTTATTTATCATAAATATTTTAACTTCACAGAGTTCCCATGTTGGAGCTCTGTTTTTTATTATAAAAAACCTATTGAAACAGGTATATCATTCATATAATCCGCCATAATTTAGTCATATCTTAGTCATATCTAACAGTAAATGTAGTTCTAAAATATTCAAATATTTTTCGATAAATGATACTCTAATAGATGTATAAATTTAAAACACTGTTTAATGATAGAGACGTAAAAGGAGTTACTCAATTCTATGAAAAAGAGAGTCATTACATACTTGATACTAGCGTTGTCTTTAACACTTGCAGCATGCTCAAATACGAACGATAACAATAATCAAGAGCATCACAGCAACGCTCATGCACCTAAAAACGCTAAAACTTTAAAGGAAAAAGATATCTTTTCTTCAAACAAAAAGGGACAAAAAATTAGCGAAAAAGAGATGAAGCAAGCTTTAGAAAAATATTTACAAGCGAATAGCGATGTACTTGATAATAAGTATGTCATGCAACATAAATTAGATAAACAAAGTGATAGTAATCCTAAAATCACAGAATCACAAGCTGATCGTCTTAGCAAGTTATCCAATTTAGCAGTTAAGAACGATTTACATTTCAAAAAATTTATAAAAAACAATCACATCCCTGAAGAATATAAAGATCCAACAGATCGCATAATTAATTATTTTCACGCTTTAAATAGTACCATTTCAAATGTAGATGAAGACATTGAGAAATTAAACTACCAACCACAAAATTCAATTAACGTTGTTGATGTACCCACAAAATATTCAGGTGATGTAAATAAAAAACAACAAGATAAAATTACTACTTTCCTTAAGAAAAAAGGAATAGACACAGAAGTATTTAATAAATAAAACAAAATGTTTTTTCTATATCACATTATTTTACTTGCCCAAAAAAGATGTTGTACTAACATCTTTTTTGGGCTTGTTTTTGATATTCGAGTTAATTTCATCACCCCATCTTTTTGAAACATGCCTTCGCTATTTTGACAATTCAATATATTTATTACACAATAAAATTAATATAGCATATATATTTTTTCTAAATAAAAAGAAATGAGGAAAATCATTATGAAGATACGTTTAACATTTATTATCTTAGCAATACTATCCACCATCGGCTTAGTACTTGTTTTAGCAAAATATCCAACAGGCCCACACACAATCAACTATAACGAACCTTATACAGTACTCATAGCCATTACGACAATAGTTATAATGGCTTTACCAGCACTCATATTAGGTATATTTAATCATCTTACATGTAGAATCATATCGGCGATATTACAAATAAGTGCACTGATGATGTGGGGGTTTTTAGTAATCATTAGCTTAATTATGGGACAAATTGTCATTATCCTTATGGCTTCCTTAACGATACTTGCATTACTTGTTAGTTCTATTGTCACACTTTCAGTGCACCCATCTACTTCAGATAAAATAAATTAATCAAATAAAGGGGCAAGAAAGGTAGAATTTACAGTGAAATTCTTTTTGTTGGGGCCCCATCCCCAACTTGCTTTGCTTGTTGAATTTCTCAGTGAAATTCTCTTTGTTGGGGCCCCATCCTCTTGTAAAAAATGGTTTGATATGTGTGTATATTTTTAATTCTATCATTTGACTGATTGTATGTTATGAAAGCCTGGGACATCGATAATCTATGCCCCAGGCTTCACTCACAATCCTATATTATATATAACAATATTGCTACGGTTTGTTTATAGACCTCAATCATACCTTTTGATAGAGAATTAATATCAATTTAGCCAGCAATTACAATTTTACAACTCAAATGATTATATATGTATTCAAAACTTCATTTCTTTTTTAATTAAATATGGATAGCAATTATGAATTTCCGTCGCTAAGGCTTCTTCCTTAGTTATCATTTTAAAATAGACGAAAAAACATCTAATTACAACTTGGTGCGCAACTATCACTACACGTTTCTGCTGTTGATTAAGCTCATTTTCAATGAAAGTAACCACTCTATCATAGACATCTTGATAACTTTCTCCTTGTGGTGCTTTTTGCGAAAAGCTATGTCTAAAGTATTTATAATTAGGATCACGGAAATATTTTTCGAACCGTTTGTCTTTACAAACTTCTTCTTTATTTTCCCCTTCAAAAACACCTAACGAACGCTCTCTTAACGTCTTTGTATATATTGTTGGAATATCATAAGGAAATAGCTCCTCATACGTTTGCCTTGTTCTTTTTAAATCTGATAAATATATATTGTCAATGTATTTATTTTTAAAATAAACAGATAGTTCTTTAGCGCTTTTTATACCCCTTTCCGTCAAAGGGACGTCTAACTGTCCACAAAAATATAGATACCCGTGTTTATTATCATAATTGGACTGTGACTCACCATGCCTCACTAAATAAATTTCCATTCTGTCTCCTCATTTCTGACTTAGCTGCTTTTACTTAATAATAAATTAATAGATAAGCCAATTAAAACAAACCCTACAATATAATCAAATATAGCTTTGAATCTCGGTCTGCTGAATAATAATTTAATATATTGAAAGATGAATACACAAAATAAAAACCATAAGCATATAACTACAACAACTGAAAAAGCAAATAACGCAACTTCAGATTTCATATGTATATTACCGTTAGAAAGAAACTGAGGGAATATACTAACATAAAATAATAAAGCTTTAGGGTTAAGACTTGTACTTAAAAAACCTTGTCTAAAAGAAGTGATATAACTCACATTTCTGACATCAGCTAAAGCTTGTTTACTAAAATCAACAGAACTGTGCGCACTCAAAATACTTTTGATTCCGAGATAAATAAGATAACAAGCACCCAATATTTTTATTGTTAAAAAAACAAAGTGTAAACTCGTAAGTATGTATATAATTCCAAAAATAGCTAATGAAGAGTATAAAATATGCCCCGTAGTAATACCAAATGCGGCCATAAAACCATTCATTTTACTTGAATTAATAGTGTTTTTCATTACAATAATGAAATCTGGCCCAGGTACTATAATAATCAATAATGTAATAATGATAAATGTAATTAAACCGTCCATAAGAAACCTCCTCGTTGTCGTTTTACAATTCATTATTACATATCACCAATGGCGAATGAAACCGAACAGATGCCTTTAAATCAAAGTAATAATTTTCTCAATTTTGTTGGAAATTTTAAAAATCAAAACCTTTAATGTTGTCAGATAAATAGCAATCTGATAATATTAAATTGTAGTTATTTAGTAACTACAAAGTCTTTTATATTCATGAACATAATACTCCTGGATGGCGTAACCCAGCGCCATCCTTTTTTATGTTTTATAACATGAAAAAAGCACCCACACCATTTTTATTGGTTTGGATGCTTTGATAACTATAATTAATGTAACTCAAACGATTAGACATCATCAACATCTATCATTGAGTTACGTGCGTATAGATAAACACACATGCTTTAATTGTGTTAATTGATTACTTTCAAATAATCAAGCAACACATTTTCTACCTAAATTAATCTTAATCTATACTTATTATTTTTTTCTTAGTGCTTTTAAAATTAATGAAATAATAAAGATTAAAATAATTGAACCTAATAATGCTGGAAAGATGTGAATTTTACCTAATTGTGGTCCCCATTCACCTAAAATCATAGTACCAACCCATGATCCTACAATACCAGCAATAATATTTCCTAGAATACCTCCTGGTACGTCTTTACCTAAAATTAAACCTGCGATCCATCCAATGATACCGCCGACAATAATCATACCTATTAATCCAAACATAATTGATTGTCTCCTTTACTTATATATTTTATTCACTAGTATGAGATACCCCATGTCAAAAATGATTAAACGTTTTGTAGGAATTTTTATTTTACTGATACAAGCTATTTTGTTTTTATTTTTTCAATATTTATTAATATCAACCTCAATCCTATTATGTTAAGCTATTAAAGATGACTAAAATGAACTATTTATAAAAATATTTAAAGTAGGTATTTTACATGCAACATAAAAATAAATTTCAACGTATTAACCAAATTATACAAGTTATAGGTTTCCTTTCATTTTTAGCAATTCTCACTATCATTACACTTAACTTTTTTATAAAAGGACACTTACAAGGTCATTTTGAAATAGGTTTTAATATTCAAAGTAATCAAGTCTATGTAGTAACGACACTAATCATAGTTACAATCATCTGTACTATATTATCAGCTATTCTAAACATGCTTTCTAATAAAAAACAAAATTACAAACATTAAATGTTAATGATGGTGCTACAACTTCAAAGTATAACCCCATAGGTATACTAATTGATAAAATGACATCTTGATGTCAACGTAGATACTTTCATCATGAATAGAAGATGTGGCACATAAATTTACATATTTTATATAACTTAAGAACTAAAAGACATATAGAGATTGAAGAATTAACTACTCAACTTAACAAGAAAAATGGCACGCATAACAAACCTCTTCAAATTTGGGAATGGTAAACTATTATCATCAATCAATATTTAAAGATGTTATGCACCTAACCATTTTTCAACGCATAATCTTAACTCATTTTGGGATTCAATCTCATAACATTACTGAAATATCGTCGAAGGATATGTATCTAAAAATCTAGCTTTCAAATTCACTGCTTTTTCTGCCCTTTTTAAATATTCCAAAACACAAAAACAACCCCGTAAGCCTATACTTACGGGGTTTTACAATAAATAATATATTATTGTTCTTCTTTAACATATGGTAATAAAGCCATATGACGAGCACGTTTGATAGCTGTAGTCAACATACGTTGATATTTCGCTGAAGTGCCTGTTACACGACGTGGTAAAATTTTACCACGTTCTGAGATAAAACGTTTTAATAATTCAGTGTCTTTATAGTCGATGTGTGTAATACCATTTGCTGTGAAATAGCATACTTTTTTACGACGACGTCCGCCTCTTCTTGGTCCACCTGCCATGGTTAACTGCCTCCTTTGACTCATTTTATTTTATTCGTTCATTATTAGAATGGTAAATCATCATCACTGATATCAATCGGTCCATTAGCATTTGCAAACGGATTATCCGACTGATTTGAGTTTGATGAATTATTGTTGTTGTAAGATGTATTTTGTCCTGATTGCTGACCACCAAATCCTTGACCGTAGTCTTGGAAATTATTGTTCTGTGAACGTTGGCCACCATGTTGTGCATTTTTAGGTTCAAGGAACTGAACACTATCACATACGACTTCAGTAACAAAAATACGACGACCTTCTTGATTTTCATAACTACGTGATTGTATGCGACCATCAACGCCAGCTAAACTACCTTTAGACAAGTAGTTATTTACATTTTCTGCTTGTCTACGGAAGACTACACAGTTAATAAAGTCAGCTTCGCGTTCCCCTTGAGCATTCGTGAAAGTACGATTAACTGCTAGAGTAAATGTCGCTACACTTACGCCTGAGGGTGTGGTTCTGTATTCTGGATCTTTCGTTAGACGACCTACTAATACAACTCGATTTAACATTTAAACGCCCCCATCTAAATTATTACTTATCTTGGTCTTCACGAATAACGATGTAACGAATGATATCATCATTAATCTTAGCTAAACGTTGGAATTCGTCAGTTGATTTATTGTTATCAGTTTTAATACGTACGATGTTATAGAAACCTTCTTTGAAATCATTGATTTCATAAGCTAGGCGACGTTTACCCCAGTCTTTTTCTTCTAAAACTTCTGATCCTTCTGAAGCTAAGATACCATTGAAACGTTCAACTAACGCTTTTTTAGCATCCTCTTCAATGTTAGGACGTACGATATACATAATTTCATATGTTCTCATAGTTTATTTGCACCTCCTTGTGGTCTATACGGCTTATCAATATTTAATGTGATAAGCAAGGAATAATTTTCATTACTCACAGAAAAAAATTATAGCATAGAGCTTTACTTTTTACAATCAATTTCAGATGAATCTTACCCTTAAATATTGATGAGCATTATTTATTTTTGAAAATATCAATACATATTATTGGTTTAAGACTCCTCTGAGACTGCCCTCGTTGTTCAAACGCAATCATCCTATTTATGTTATACATTACTTTATATTCAAATTATATTAATGTTACCTAATAGATAGTTGATACTTCATTTTAGTTATAATAACATCAAAATTATATTTCATATAATTGCACTTAATACTAAATTCATTATAAAGGAGTCGTTTATGTTAAAGAAATTTTCTTACTCAATCATTTCACTTTCAATTTTCGCTACTAGCCTTAATTTTATAGATACTCAAGCACAAGCGTCTTCATCTTCTGTAAGCGAAAAAGGTACAATGGGGTATGGCTATCAACAATACTTAAAAGACCATCCTAAAAAGCAACCTCATAAAACACAAAATCGTTCTACTTTCTCTGCTGAATCTAATATTACTGAAACAAATAATGGTGAAAGAGTCTTAGATATTTCTGAATGGCAAGGACTTTTAACTAATGAACAAATAAAACAACTAAAGAAAAATTATGATTTTATTATTTTAAGAGCACAGTACGGTTCAGAATACGTTGATAAGACTTTTGAAAAAAATGCAGAATTATTAGAACAAAATAAAATGAAATACGGCGTGTACTCTTATAGCATGTACGAAAGTCCAAAAGATGCACGTTATGAAGCTAAAACTTTATCTCAACGTGCTCCCAAAGCCGCCTTTTACATTAATGATTATGAAGAACAAACCGTTAAATCCGGAGATGATGAAACAGCGACACAAGCATGGGCAAACGAAATGAGAAAACTTGCCGGAAACAAGAAGATCCTTTTTTATTCATATGAAAATTTCATGTTAAATCATGCATCAAATGCTGTCAGTTCATATGATGGCTACTGGTTAGCAGCATATCAAGCTGAGGAACCAAAACGAGAGAAAGTGCTATGGCAATATACAAATAGTTACTACTCTCCTGAATTAAATCAAAATGTCGATGCAAATTATATTGACGAAAATGTGAATTCGTCTTGGTTCACTTCATAAATACGAACACATACGAACAAAAACACTTCACTTTAACGAACGTTTGTTCTAAAATACATATGAGGTGTTTTTCATGAGATTAAATTTAGATTGGAATAAAGATTTCCAAGAGTTTCAAGATATCTTAAATAGTGGCATTCACCCAGAATGGCTATACTGCGCTAAAGCAAATTTAGTTCTCGAACCCGCATACACTGGTGAAGGCAAACAATTTTTTAGTACACAAGACATCATTAAAGCAAGCAAAATCATTCCATTTTTTTAAGAATTTGGAATCCTTACATAAGAGCAATGAAAGTTTGATGAAAAGCTTCATTGCTCTATTAATAAATAATTCTATTTCCTAACTACAAATGATCGCATCATTAATAATTATCATTGTAGTATGTTGACTAATTTATCTCCTAATTTTCAATTTTATTATCAAAAAAACACCCTAAAACTAGAATTTGCTTCTAATTTTAGAGTGCCTCATTAATATAAATACATGCTTTAAGTTAAACATTAAAACGGAAATGAACAATATCCCCATCTTGCATGATGTAATCTTTACCTTCTAAACGTTGTCTTCCCGCTTCTTTAGCACCATTTTCGCCACCATGTTGTACATAATCTTCATAGCTTGTTACCTCTGCACGAATAAAACCACGTTCAAAATCGGTATGAATAATTCCAGCACATTGTGGTGCGGTCATTCCTTGTTTAAATGTCCAAGCGCGCACTTCTTGCACACCGGCAGTAAAGTAAGTAGATAAACCTAACAAATCATATGTTGTTCTAATGAGTCTGTCTAAACCTGGTTCTTCAATGCCTAAATCTTCTAAGAACATTTCTTTATCTTCATCATCTAATGTAGCGATTTCTTCCTCAATTTTTGCACTAATAACGATAACTTCTGAATCTTCGTTTGCTGCATATTCACGAATTGCTTTCACTTTATCATTATCTTTATCTCCAATTTCATCTTCGCCAACATTAGCAATGTATAACATTTTCTTAGATGTTAATAACTGAGCTTGATTAACCCACTTTTGATCATCCTCATTGAAATCAATACTGCGTACTGGTTTACCGTCTTCTAACGCTTCTTTAATTTGTGTTAATATACGTAATTCCATCTCAGCTGTTTTATCTTTTTGACGAGCCATCTTCTCTATTTTCGGTAAACGTTTTTCAACAGATTCTAAATCTGCTAAAACAAGTTCCATATTAATGACTTCTATGTCATCAAGCGGATTAACACGCCCTGATACATGTGTTACATTCTCATCGTCAAACGCACGAACCACCTGACATATAGCATCTACTTCACGAATATGTGAAAGGAATTTATTTCCTAAACCTTCGCCCTTAGATGCACCTTTAACAATACCTGCAATATCAGTAAACTCAAAAGTTGTAGGAATTGTTTTTTTAGGTTGAACCATTTCTTCTAATTTTATTAAACGTGAATCTGGCACTTCAACGATACCAACATTGGGATCAATCGTTGCGAAGGGATAGTTTGCTGCTAATGCGCCAGCTTTAGTAATTGCATTAAATAGGGTAGACTTACCTACGTTAGGCAAACCTACGATACCTGCTGTTAAAGCCATTATTCATTCTCCTAACTTTCTTTGTCTTGATGAGATTCAAGAACTTTTTTCATTTTCTTATTAAACACTTGCCGTGGAATCATAACACTGCGCTGACAATGTTCACATTTAATACGAATATCAGCACCCATTCTAATAATCTTAAAACGATTTGTTCCACATGCATGTGGTTTTTTCATTTCTACTATATCATTTATTCCATACTTTGACGTCATGAAATGACCTCCAATGATGATTAGCTTTTTTCTTCATTATAATTTGAAATGACTGGTTGTGGCATGCGAATACCTTCTTGTCTAAACATTTTTTGAGCTTCCTTACGAATAATACGAGCGCCTGAAAATCCTTCACCAGGAATTGTTTCCGCTGAAATTCGTATAGTAACCTTATTAGATTCTATCGCATCAATGCCATCAACAACTGGATCGCTGACAAATAAGTAATATTTACTACGTAAAGAAACAAATAAACGATTGAGTTTCTTTTCAACTTGATCTATATTTTCATCAACTGATACTGGTAGTTCTACAATAGCAGTCCCATTTGTAATTGAAAAGTTCGTAATTTCCCCCATGCTACCATTAGGTAAAATAGTCAGTTCTCCCGAAATTGTATTAATTCGCGTTGATCTTAAACCAATAGATTTCACAGTACCTTCTGCTACCGTAGTTCCTGAACTATTGATTTTAACATAGTCACCCACATCAAATTGATTTTCAAAGATAATAAAGAAACCTGTAATAATATCTTTTACTATTGTTTGCGCACCGAAACCAACTGCAATACCTACAACTCCAGCACTAGCGATGATACCTTCGACGCTAATACCAAACTTACTTAAAATTGTTGTGATAACAACAAACCATACGATATATTTTACTATGTTTTGTACAAGAGAAATCAGTGTTTTTGAACGTTTTTTATTTCCTTTTTTGCTTTTATTTTGAATTTTAAATGCTTGCTCAATAATCTTATTCAAAATTGCTATAACAACAATTGCTACAAGGATATAAATTAAAATCATTATTACTTTAGTAATTAAATTTTCATATGTTTCAACCTTTGTTAAAGGTTCGAACAATGAAGATAAAATATGTTTAAGTTGATTCATATAAAATATGCCCTCCCTTTCATTTTTTTCATAATTCATTTATTATAACTTAATTTATTCATTTAGATAATACGTCTATGGTTTTAAAATACTATCCTTTTGAGGTATATTTATAAAACTATGTATATGCTTCCTATTTATAAAGGCTAATTTTTTAATATTCCTTATAATCTTTATTAAGTTGACGAATCAAGCGTTTGAATTCTGCTTCAGATTTAAATTCAAATGTGATTTTTCCGACATTTTTAGATGTCGAAATATCTACTTTCGCACCATATTGCTTTTTTAAAAATCTTTCCTGCTGTTGAATCATTTTAGGTTTACTTCCCTTAGTCTCTTTGTCGACTTTCCTTGACATGTCTTTACTGACTAAACCATTGACGTACTCCTCTAAATACCTTACACTCCAAGACTCCTGAGCGGCTTGTTTTGCCGTCTTTTTTATTTTACTGGCGTCTTTCAAAGTTAATAACGTACGCCCATGAGCACTTGATAACGCTCCTTGTTGAACCATTTGAGCAACATTTTTAGGTAACTGTAATAACCTAAGCATATTGGCAATATAAGGACGTGACTTACCTAATCGTCTCGCAACTTCTTGTTGGGTAATGTTCAAATCTGTCATCATTTTTTTATAACTTTCTGCTTCTTCAATGGCATTTAAATCTTCTCTCTGTAAATTTTCAATAATTGCCAATTCCATCATATCTTCATCAGATAGTTCTTTAATAATAGCTGGCACTTCTGTTAATCCCGCCAACTTAGATGCTCTAAATCGTCGCTCACCCACAACAATATAGTAACCTTGAACAGTTTGACGTAATACAATAGGCTGTAATATACCATGTTGTTGAATTGATGAAGCTAAATCATTGAGTCGTTCTTCTTCAAACGTCTTACGTGGCTGATAAGGATTAGGTCTAATTAATTCTAGTGCAATAAATTGCACACTATCATCATTATTCATTTTCAACCTCTGATCATCTGTATATGCCATCTCTTTTCCACATCTTTCTATCTTAATTTAAGTATCTCTAATGAATAATCAATCCTCATTGATTCATTACTTATTTTAAAAAAGTTCAATCCAATAATACAAGCCTTTCAAATTAATACTAATGGCTTAATATGAAGCTTATTACGTCACATATTTTCAGATGTATTTCTGATAATAAATTAATTGTTAAATCAAAATTTTCAGAAAAATCATTGACAAATAAATTCAAACTATGTAATCTATGTATTAACAATTTAAAAAACATTTTACACACTGTAAAAAGGAAAGTAAAACTTACACTGCTTATACAGAGAGTCTTCACACGCTGAGAGAAGGCATTGAAAGAAAGTTTGAAAATGGCCTTGGAGTGTTGATGCCAATATGAGGTATCAACGGGTTCGCCCGTTATAGCGATACAGTATTAACATTGATGTTAAATGGCGTACTGGAAATTTTATACGTCACAATTTATCGTTAATACTCATTTATTCACATATGGATTAAATGAGTTTTTGTTTTATTTAATGATGTTACGATAAGAAGATTGTGTATCAGCTATTTTCAGTATACTGTTTTAACACTATGGCGTACTGATTGAGGTTACTTTAGTAATAAAGTAGCAAACAAAGGTGGTACCGCGAAGTTTAAGCTTTCGTCCTTTACATCCGAATTATTCGGGTCTAAAGGACGGAAGCTTTTTTATTTTTACTGAATAGGAGGAGCTAGCTATGAAGGATACAGATTTAGCTCAAATTGCTTTAACACAAGATCACACTGGCGCAATTGTCAATCCAATATATTTATCTACTGCATATCAGCATCCTCACCTAGGTGAATCAACAGGCTATGATTATACACGAACTAAAAATCCAACAAGAACAGCCTTTGAAGAAGCTTTTGCACAACTTGAAAAAGGCATTGCTTCATTTGCTACTTCCAGTGGTATGGCGGCGATTCAGTTAATATGTAATATATTCAAACCAGGTGATGAAATTCTCGTTGCATTTGACCTATATGGTGGAACATTTCGGTTATTCGATTTTTACGAAAAACAATATGGTTTGAAGTTTAAATATGTAGACTTTTTAAATTATGAAGAAGTGGAAAAAAACATCACTCCACAAACTAGAGCATTATTTATTGAACCAATCTCAAATCCACAAATGATTGAAATTGATGTAGAACCATATTATATCCTTAGCAAAAAACATCAACTATTAACAATTATCGACAACACTTTTTTAACACCTTATCTTTCGACACCACTCGAAGAAGGTGCAGATATCGTTCTGCATTCAGCAACAAAATATATTGGCGGACATAACGATGTGTTAGCTGGAGTTGTAACTGTTAAGGATGCTCAATTAGCTGAACAATTGAATCAATTCCATAATATGATTGGAGCAACTCTATCACCTCTTGATAGTTATCTTTTACAAAGAGGTCTAAAGACATTACATCTTCGCATAGAGCGTTCCCAAGAAAATGCTCAAAAACTTGCACAACGATGTCGCCAGTCAGATTCAATTGATGAAGTTTTATATAGTGGACGAACAGGCATGCTTAGTTTAAGACTGAACCAAGCATATAGCGTCGCTAAATTTTTAGAAAATTTAGAAATTTGTATATTTGCAGAAAGCTTAGGTGGTACAGAAACATTTATCACCTTCCCTTATACACAAACACACGTTGATATGCCAGATGAGGAAAAAGACAAACGTGGAATTGATGAATATCTCATCAGATTGTCCGTAGGTATAGAAGACTATAACGATATAGAAGCTGACATAATTCAAGCATTAGAGAATTCTAAAGTAGGAGTGATTTCATGAGTTTATCTAAAGAAACAGAAGTAATATTCGATGTGCGTAGAGGTAAAGACTACGACTCAGCTAACCCGCCACTTTACGATTCATCTACATTCCATCAAAAAGTGTTAGGCGGTGAGACTCAATATGATTATGCACGAAGTGGTAACCCTAACCGAACTTTACTTGAAGAGAAACTTGCACGTTTAGAAGGTGGTAAATATGCATTTGCTTATGCTTCAGGCATTGCTGCAATTTCAGCCGTTTTACTCACATTAAACGCAGGGGATCATGTTATTTTACCTGATGATGTTTACGGGGGCACATTTAGATTAACTGAACAAATACTCAATCGATTCAATATTGAATTTACTACAGTTAACGCTACACATATAGATCATATCACTGAAGCTATTCAATCAAACACAAAACTCATCTATGTAGAGACGCCTTCAAATCCACTTTTCAAAATTACAGATATTCATGCTGTAGCAACGCTAGCAAAGGAACATAAGATACTATTAGCTGTTGATAATACGTTTATGACACCTTTGGGTCAATCACCTTTAGCACTAGGCGCTGACATAGTTATTCATAGTGCAACTAAATTTCTAGGTGGACATAGCGATTTAATTGCAGGTGCAGCAATTACTAATAATAGAGAGGTTGCAAATGCATTGTACTTATTACAGAACGGCACGGGCACAGCCCTTTCTGCATATGATAGTTGGGCACTTGCAAAACATCTTAAAACATTACCAGTTCGTTTTAAACAATCTGTTCATAATGCTGAACGTCTTGTTCAATTTTTGAGTCAAAGAGAGGAGATTTCTGAGGTGTATTACCCAGGAAATAATCCTACACATCTCAAGCAAACTTCAACTGGAGGTGCAGTGATAGGTTTCCGACTTAAAGATGAATCTAAAGCACAAAAGTTCGTCGATTCTCTTACTTTACCACTTGTATCAGTGAGTCTCGGTGGTGTAGAAACTATCCTATCACATCCCGCAACAATGTCTCATGCAGCAGTGCCAGAAGATGTGAGACGTGAACGTGGCATCACTTTCGGGTTATTCCGTTTAAGTGTAGGTCTTGAGAATCCAGAAGAACTCATCGCAGATTTTAACTACGCTTTAAAGGAGGCTTTCAATGAGTCATTTACTGAACCAATTAAAGAGCAACGTTTTAGTAGCTGATGGCGCTATTGGAACAATATTCTACTCGGAAGGTCTTGATACTTGTCCGGAAGCCTACAATCTTACTCATCCAGATAAGGTCGAGCGGATTCATCGTTCTTATATCGAAGCTGGTGCAGACGTCATTCAAACGAATACGTATGGTGCTAACTTTGAAAAATTAAAGTCCTTTGGTCTTGAACATAAAGTTAAAGAAATTCACCAAGCTGCAGTTCAAATTGCTAAACATGCAGCAAATGAGGACACAATTATACTTGGAACGGTAGGTGGATTCAGAGGCGTCCGGCAAGAGGATATCAGTCTTTCAACAATTCAATATCATACAGAACTTCAAATCGATACATTAATTGATGAAGGTGTAGATGCCCTTCTATTTGAAACTTATTACGATTTAGATGAATTAACTCGCATCGTCACTGCTACACGACAAAAATACGATATTCCAATCATCGCTCAACTCACCGCTTCAAATACGAATTACTTAGTTGATGGCACTGAAATTAATGCGGCATTGAAATACGTAGTTGAATGTGGCGCCAATGTAGTTGGATTAAATTGTCACCATGGCCCACACCATATGCAACGATCATTTTCACATATAGAACTTCCTAAACATGCGTATTTATCGTGTTATCCAAACGCTAGTTTATTAGATATCGAGAATAGTGAATTCAAATATAGTGATAATGCTCAATATTTCGGAGATATAGCTCAAGAATTAATTAATGAGGGAGTCAGATTGATAGGTGGTTGTTGTGGTACAACACCTGAACATATTCGCTATATTAAATCAGCAGTTAAACATTTAAAACCCGTTAAAGATAAAAAGGTAATCCCTATTAATAAAGCTTCATCTCAAAAGCAAACGCGAGTTCTTAAACAAAACCTTACTTCTAAAGTTAAAAATGGCCCAACAGTCATCGTAGAACTTGATACACCTAAACATTTGGATACTGATACATTTTTCGATAATGTAGGAAAATTAGATGAAGCTGGCATAGATGCTGTTACATTGGCGGATAATTCATTAGCTACCGTAAGAGTGAGTAACATCGCAGCGGCAAGTTTAATTAAACAACGCTACGATATTGAGCCTCTTGTACATGTAACATGTCGTGACCGTAATTTAATAGGATTACAGTCTCATCTCCTAGGTTTATCACTCATTGGTGTCAATGAAATACTAGCTATTACCGGAGATCCTTCTAAAGTAGGCCATTTGCCTGGAGCTACAAATGTCTATGACGTGAACTCAAAAGGCCTTACAGAACTTGCACTAAGATTTAACAAAGGTATTAACACTGACGGCGATGCGCTGAAAAAACATACTAACTTTAACATCGCTGGTGCGTTTGATCCTAACGTACGAAAATTAGATGGAGCCATTAAACGACTTGAAAAGAAAGTAGCAAGTGGCATGAGTTATTTCATAACTCAACCCGTTTATAGTAAAGAAAAAATTATTCAAGTATATGAAGAAACAAAACATTTAAATACACCTTTCTTCATAGGTATCATGCCAATCGCAAGTTATAACAACGCACTTTTCTTACATAATGAAGTGCCTGGCATCAAAATGTCAGACGATGTACTTAACCAATTCAAAGCTGTTAAAGATGATAAAGAAAAGACTAAAGAATTAAGTTTAAGACTTTCCAAAGAACTCATTGATACAGTACATGAATACTTCAACGGTCTGTACATTATTACACCTTTCCAAAAGGTAGATTATTCATTGGAACTCGCAGCATACTCTAAATCAATCACTGCCAACAAGGAGGCAATATTATGACAACAATTAAAACTTCAAACTTAGGATTCCCAAGATTAGGTAGAAAAAGAGAATGGAAAAAAGCAATCGAAAATTATTGGGCACATAAAATTGACAAAGCAGAATTAGATCAAACACTGACTGATTTACACAAAGAAAATCTTTTACTTCAGAAAAATTATCATCTTGATAGCATTCCAGTTGGGGATTTCTCTTTATATGATCATATTTTAGATACGTCTTTATTGTTCAATATTATCCCTGAACGTTTCCAAGGACGCGAAGTCAATGATGATTTATTATTTGATATTGCTCGTGGTAACAAAGAGCATGTTGCAAGTGCACTTATTAAATGGTTTAACACCAACTATCACTACATTGTACCTGAATGGGACAACGTAGAACCTAAAGTTGAAAAAAATACGTTATTAGAACGTTTTAAATATGCACAATCAATTAATGTAAATGCGCATCCTGTAATTGTTGGTCCTATCACATTTGTAAAATTATCAAAAGGTGGTCATCAATCGTTCGAGGAAAAAGTTGAAACATTACTTCCTTTATATAAAGAAGTTTTACAGTCACTTGTAGATGCAGGTGCTGAGTATATTCAAATTGACGAGCCTATTCTAGTGACTGATGACAGCGAAAGTTATGAAGACATTACTAGAAAAGCATACGACTATTTCGCAAATGAAGGTTTAGGAAAATATCTCGTCATTCAAACTTACTTTGAACGTGTTCACTTAAAATTCTTAAGTTCATTACCAGTGGGCGGTTTAGGATTAGATTTGGTACACGATAACGGCTATAACTTAAAACAAATTGAAGATGGTGATTTCGATCAAAGTAAAGCACTTTATGCAGGAATCATTGATGGCAGAAATGTATGGGCGGCTGATATTGAAGCAAAAAAACAATTAATCGAAACATTACAACAACACACACAACAGTTAGTCATTCAACCTTCATCATCACTTCTACATGTTCCAGTATCACTAGATGATGAAACACTTGATGAATCTATTGCAGAAGGATTAAGTTTTGCTACTGAAAAGTTAGACGAATTAGATGCATTGCGTCGCTTATTCAATGATAATGACCTGTCAAAATATGAACATTACAAAGCACGTTATGAACGCTTCCAAAGCCAATCATTTAAAAATCTTGAATACGATTTTGAAAGTGTACCGACACATCGTAAATCACCATTTGCTAAACGCAAGCAATTACAAAACCAACGTCTAAATTTACCAGATTTACCTACGACTACGATTGGTTCATTCCCTCAAACTCGTGAAGTCCGTAAATTTAGAGCAGATTGGAAAAATAATCGCATTACAGATGCTGAGTATCAAGAATTTTTACAAAATGAAATCGCTCGTTGGATTAAAATCCAAGAAGATATTGGTTTAGACGTACTTGTACACGGTGAGTTTGAGCGTAACGACATGGTTGAATTTTTTGGGGAAAAACTTCAAGGTTTCCTAGTAACAAAATTCGGTTGGGTACAGTCTTACGGTTCTCGTGCAGTTAAACCACCAGTTATATATGGAGATGTGAAGTGGACTGCCCCACTTACTGTAAAAGAAACAGTATACGCGCAAAGCTTAACTGACAAACCAGTAAAAGGTATGCTTACAGGTCCAGTTACTATTTTAAACTGGTCATTTGAACGCGTAGACGTACCTAGAAAGGTTGTTCAAGATCAAATTGCCTTAGCCATTGATGAAGAAGTGTTAGCTTTAGAAGAAGCAGGTATCAAAGTCATTCAAGTTGACGAACCAGCGTTGCGTGAAGGCTTACCTCTACGCTCTGAATATCACGAACAATATTTAGAAGATGCTGTACATTCATTTAAATTAGCGACATCATCTGTGCATGATGAAACACAAATTCATACACATATGTGCTATTCTCAATTTGGACAAATCATTCATGCTATCCATGATTTAGATGCAGATGTTATTTCTATTGAAACTTCTCGTAGTCACGGAGACTTAATTCAAGATTTCGAAGATATTAATTATGATTTAGGAATTGGATTAGGTGTTTACGATATTCACAGTCCACGTATTCCAACCGAAGAAGAGATTACTACTGCAATTAATCGTTCATTACAACAAATTGATCGTTCTCTATTCTGGGTTAACCCAGACTGTGGTCTAAAAACACGTAAAGAAAATGAAGTGAAAGATGCATTAACAGTGTTAGTCAATGCAGTTAAAAAGAAACGTCAAGAATCTGAATCAACAACAGCATAATACGAGCTAGAGGTGAGGCAAATGTCACAGTATCCACTTTGGAATCAATTAAATACTTTAAAAGAGGCTCAGTGGGTCGATTTAACACATACTTTCGACCCAAATATCCCTCGTTTTAGCGAATTTGAAAAAGGTGAAGTCTCAACGCTATTCAATGTTAAAGATCATGGGTTTTATGTACAACGTTGGAGTATCGTAACTCAATATGGAACACACATTGATGCTCCAATCCATTTCGTTGAAAATAGAAGATATTTAGAAGAATTAGATTTAAAAGAACTTGTTTTACCATTAATTGTTTTAGATTATTCTAAAGAAGCTGCAAAAAATTCAGATTTTATCGTATCACGTAAACATTTAGAAGATTGGGAACAACAACACGGTCGCATTGAAGCAGGTACTTTTGTCGCATTACGTACTGATTGGTCAAAACGTTGGCCAGATATAGAAAAATTTGAAAATAAAGATGTAGATGGCCATCAACATCTTCCAGGTTGGGGCCTTGATGCATTAAAATTTCTCATTGAAGAACGTGGTGTTAAATCCATAGGTCACGAAACATTTGATACTGATGCCTCAATTGATACAGCTAAAAATGGTGATATTGTTGGCGAAAGATATATCTTAGGTCAAGACACATTCCAAGTCGAATTACTTACCAATTTAGATCAATTACCTACCAGAGGTGCAATTATCTATGCAATCAGCCCAAAACCAAAAGATGCACCAGGCTTTCCAGTTCGTGCATTCGCAATAAAACCTTAATTGATGTCTTTCATCTAGCGTTCTCAACCACGTGGTGGTTCAAGTGGTGCACAACCGCTATGATATGATTCCATCAATGTTCATCATCATAATATTTGAATAGCAATGAACTCTTTCTAACTAAGTAAAAAGCTATAAACGAAGTTTTTAAAACGACTTCGTTTATAGCTTTTTTAATACACACTTTTATGATATAAAAACCGTGCTCCACTAAATGTTAAACTTCATATTTAGATACAACCGTAGCGATACCTTGACCGCCACCGATACATAAAGATGCCACACCTGTTGGCTTAGCATCACTTAATTGATGTAATAATGAAACTAAAGTACGCGCACCCGAAGCCCCTATCGGATGTCCTAGTGCAATCGCACCACCATTAACATTGACTTTATCTTGCGGTAATTGCAACTCACGGTTTACAGCAATTGATTGCGCTGCAAAAGCTTCGTTTAATTCAAAAATATCAACATCATTTATCACTTTATTAGAACGTTTTAAAGCTTTATGTATCGCTTCAACTGGACCAATACCCATAATTGAAGGCGCCACACCACTCGCACCAAAACTATCTAATACAGCTATAGGTTGTAAGCCCAATGCTTTCGCTTTGTCCTCCGTCATAACGAGCATAGCAGCAGCACCGTCATTGATACCGGATGCATTACCAGCAGTTACTGATCCATCTTTTTTAAATGCTGGACGGAGTTGTGCTAACTTATCAATTGTCGTTTGAGGTCTAATGCCTTCATCTTGAGAAATAATTAGGGGGTCGCCTTTACGTTGTGGTACCTCTACAGGTACAATTTCAGCATCAAATACACCAGCTTGTTGTGCACGTGATGCTTTTTGTTGAGAATCGAATGCAAATTGATCTTGTTCTTTACGACTAATCTGATACTGTTCAACTAGATTTTCGGCTGTGATACCCATATGGTAATCATTAAACTTATCAGTTAAACCATCAGCTATCATACTATCTTCTAAAGTTTGATTTCCCATTTTAAAACCGAAACGACTATTTTTAAGAAGCATTGGAGATTGAGACATACTTTCCATGCCTCCAGCGATAACAATCTCATTATCTCCCGCTACAATAGATTGATAGGCAAGTTGAATCGCTTTTAATCCAGAACCGCAAACTTTATTTACAGTAAAAGAAGGTACCGCTTCTGGCACACCACCATGAATCGCAGCAATACGAGCAGGATTTTGTCCTTGACCTGCCTGTAATACGTTTCCTAGAATAACTTCATTGATTTCATTAGGATCTATTTGACTATGTTCTAAAATTTGACGAATAACTGTTGCACCTAGTTCATAGGCAGGTATATCCTTAAATACACCACCAAACACGCCTATAGGTGTTCGATATGCTTCAGCTAATACTATGCGTGACATGTCATATTCATCTCCTTAATATAACTTATACTTTTCTAAAAATGAGGGAAGAAGCAAACCTTCTTTTCTTATTGTCATTATATTTGGATATTCAAATCTATTATTTAAGAGTTTATCTCTTACCTTCATTGTATTTAAATGAGTATTACATACTTTAATTGCAGTAAACACATTCCACATTATATTACCAAATTTACATAGAAAAATTCCATTATGATCTATCATCATCAAATGCATCACTTTCTTTCTAAGCAATGATCAATTTTAATTTCATAATCACTCTCACTTCACTAAATATAGTTAATCCATTGTTGTAAAAAAAGAGGAAACCATAAAAGAAATACTCATGTCTATACAAACGGGGTAGTCTAACCGTCCCACTTAACACAAGTCATCTTTATAAGATTTCCTTAACATCTACTATTATATCTACGATGATTTACATTTCTAAATTTTATTATGCAATCAGTACTTACTTTCCTTTATATTTGTCACCCATGCTTCATAATAGAAGCAAGTAATCTAAACTTACCTTTCCTATCAATTCACTGGTAAAGTGTTTTTTAGAATCACCAAAATCATTGATAATAGATTAAGAAGCCATATTTAATCGTCTTGATGTCCCATAGACTTTTATGAATAAGTATAAAACAATCGCCATTGTTAAAAAACAGTTGAGACATATCATCTATTATTTTGATTATTTATTCAAAACACGAAATCATTGATTTATTTGCACTATTTTTCCGAAAATGAATCCTATCAACGTATATGTATAAAAATTACATTAAAAGATTTTGACTAAAACCCTGATTTATTCAACAACCTTTTAATATAGATGAAAGTTATTTATTTTGATACTGCTTAATCGCATCTTGTATCGTATCGTGTAAACTAGGTTCTTGTAACCAATGTTGGAACTTTTCCATAATTTCCTTTGGAGTCGTAATGTTTTCAGGAAAATTAATATCTTTCATACCTTCAAACAAATCTCCAAAATGACTTTTTTCACCTTCAAAATTCTTCATAAAACGATAAAAGCTCAATACCCTAACCTCCTATATTTTGCAACAATAGGTATATATTACCAAAATGAAGGCATTTACAAAATACATTTGTTTAAATTTAAGTAAAAAATTAATAGTTGAGGTCTTATTTATATGTTAAAAGTATTTCTTTTTTAAAAACTAATAAATTTTATTAAAACTTGTATTACTAAAAATCAATTTTATACAATCCCTAAAAAGTCTATTATTTTTGTCATTTTGACTAATATACTTGTCATAATGACAAATATATTATATAGTTTATATGTAAGGAAGTGATACAATTTGCGCAATAGACTTAAAGAATTACGAGCCCGTGATGGATATAACCAAACAGAGCTTGCTAAAAAAGCTGGAATATCACGACAAACGGTGTCTTTAATAGAACGCAACGATTTTACACCATCTATATTAACCGCAATAAAAATTGCAAGAATCTTTGGTGAACCTGTTGAAGATATCTTTATTATGGAGGAGGAAGACTTTTGAAAATAAAAAGGTATGCACTTCTATGTTTATTAGGAGGATTAGTTGGAGGCATCATCGGATACATCATAGGAGCTATTAACTGGGAGAAGTTATTTAATTATGCACAGTTCGCTAACTTTAAAGTTGTGCTTTATACAACCATCGTAGCATCATTAATAAATATTATACTTACTGTGTATTTATTTATAGTCCAAAACGCGTCACTTCACTATAAAGCTAAAATTGACGCAAATATTTCAGATGATTTAGCAGATACATATGAAAATAAATCATACATCAAATCATTGAAAGTAAGATTTATTTACACAATGCAATTAATTGTCGCTTTTATTGCAATTTTAATACCCGTCATAGGAAATGCATCTGAGAATCACATCGCTCTAATAATGATTCCTTTCATTATTACAATCATTTCATCCATAATGATTGGGATATTTTATAGAAAATTTGATGCTCGATACCCTAAATTAGGAGAGAAACGTTACACTGAAAAAGCATTTAATATTATGGACGAAGGAGAGCGATACATCACACTCGTTTCCTTGTATAAAGTGCACCAGCAGAATATTGTATTACTTTTTATAGGAATTATGACCCTGGGGATATTCTCAATAACTACAGGCATGAATCAATCACTAGGCATAATTTTGTTTATCATTTTATTTATCTATAATTCATTGGGATATTTACTGAAAGTCAGTAATTTTTATAAATCAGAACAGAAATCCTAAAACTAATTTAAAGAAAAGGAGTAAATTATGGAAAACTTATTAGAAGTTCAGCAACTCAATAAATCATATAAGAATTCAGAATTCCAGCTTACTGACATCACATTCTCTGTTAAACCTGGCGAGGTAGTGGGTTTAATTGGGAAAAATGGTTCAGGTAAGTCTACCCTCATTAATACACTTGTAGGAAATAGACATAAAGATAATGGTTCACTGAAATTCTTCGATAAAGAGGTGACAGAGAACGACTTCAAATATAAAGAACATTTAGGTGTAGTTTTTGATGATTTACGTGTTCCAGATAAATTAACTCTACAATCTATCAATAAAGTTTTTACTGAAATATATGATGCTTGGAACAGCGATACATTCTTTTCTTTAATCAAAGCATTTGAACTACCAACAAATAATCAAATTAAGACATTCTCAAGAGGAATGCGTATGAAAGCAGCTTTAACAATTGCTTTAAGCCATGATGCTAAATTATTAATCTTAGATGAAGCTACAGCAGGTATGGACGTATCAGGACGTGAACATGTGTTAGAAATTCTAGAGGATTATTTAGGAGACGATCGTGCCATATTAATTTCATCACATATTTCTGAAGATATTGAACAGCTAGCTACTCAGCTCGTTTTTATGCGTGATGGTCGAATTATTTTAAAAGAAAGTAAAGAAGTTTTATTGAGCCAATACGGCATCATCGATCAACCAGTTGAGCATTTCAATATTTCAAATGAGTATCTAATCGCAACGCGCAGACGTAATGATCGACAAATCAGTTTAGTGAATAACTATCAAAAAGTACCTGATGCACAACCACTAAAGACAATCGATGATGCAACTAAAATTATTATGCGAGGTGAAGTATAATGAAAGGTCTTACTCTTAGTATATTTTATACAGCTAAAAAATCATTTTTCATCTACTTAGTAGTCGGAATTATTGCTGCAGTCGTTTTCTCATTTTTAAATCCAACGATGAACAGCTTTCTTGCTATCATTTTTTTAATATCTCCTATTACGGATAACTTCAAACGTGAAAAGGACTCAAGATGGATGAATTACATATCCACACTTCCTGTTAGAAGAGCTGATTATGTTAAAAGTTATTATACTATTTTTCTCTTGTGTGCATTAGTTGGGATACTTGCAGGTGTACCTAGTGTCGGTCTAATCACACAAAGTTTAAGTATGGTATTCATTTCACTATGTGTTGCCATTGGTGGCGCAGGGACTTTCTCCATTATGTTTCCTCTAACATTCAAATTCGGTTCTGAAAATTCAAATGTCATTGTGATGACTACAACATTTGCTGTCATTATTATCTATTTCTTATTCTATATCGCATCAATGATATTGAGTAATCAAACAGGAAGTGGCTCTATGATTACAATGCTGAGCAACACACAAAGCTATGTTGTATATTCCATTTATGGAATACTTGGATTGATTTCAATTATTATCTCTTATATTTTATCGATTAAAATTTTTAACAAACAAGAACTATAATATTAAAAACCCCCTAAATTTTCGGTAATTGAAAATTCAGGGGGTTATTTATATCTTTTAAGTTTTTAATAATTTATTTGCATTTAAAGATAATTATTTATTAATATATTTATAAATAGTTAATTAAAAATGGGATAAAGGAGTACTTTAATGACATTATTAACTAAAGTTTTAGATACTTTAACAGGCATATGTGTTGCTTTATTGTTTACCAAGTATTTTGTAAATTATGCAAATGATATGTTTGACTGGCACTTAAGATGGTATTTCCTAGAAAATGTACCTCATTTAGCGCTCATTTTGTTTATTCTAGTATTTATCTTTGCTGTTCCTTCTGAAATGATTAAAGATAAAAATAAGAAAAAGCATAATGATTCATAATCAATAGGTATATAATCATCATATTTTAAGTGTCACTGGTTCAATAGAACCCAACTTATCGAATTAGATGATAAATAAATATATCTCGTAGGAGTTTAAAAAGAAAAAGGCACGCTTTTCCTATACTAATCTCGAACTACTTTATAAACATTCGTTACTCAATCTAAAACTTTGTTCTTCATTTCTATCAAAAAGGCCTACTGCATTTGAACTAAATTTCGAGTTATTAGTTGAATTATCAATTAATTCGTATATCAATGTCTCTAATAAACTCTAGATTCATCTTACTTCTCAGTTTTTACAACTAATACACTGATATGTTTATATATGTATTAAAGGAACAGATTAAAAAAGAGAAGACCCATATACATTAAATTTAAACTAAAACTTGTGATAACTTTTATCTTTAATGCATATGCTAGCTTTTTAATGGGTATTTTTAGTAATACCATCGATATAAGAAAGGGGGAATATGATGAGTAATATCACAGTTTATAATGTCATTGAATTGGGCGTAAACAATCTTTTAGCCGATTATGACAATTGGAATGTTGAAGAAGTATTAGATAAAGAAACTCAACATTTCCCAAACACTTTACATTGGCAATATGGTCATGTATTAACAATCTTTGAACAAGCATTATCATTGGGCAATCAACATGTCGTAGATGTTGAAAAATATAATAAATTGTTTGGATATGGTTCAAATCCTAGAGACTGGAAGGGACAAGATGTACCTGCTATCAACGAAATCAAACAACACATTCAAACATTACCAGAACGTGCTAAAAAATTAACACACGAGCAGTTAGCTCAAAAATTAGACCAACCTATCGCAGGTTGTAACACACTTGATGAATTATTAATGTTAAATGCTATCCATGTGCCATTACACACCGGTAAAATTGAAGAAATGACACGTGTACTTCGTGAAAAATAAGCATAATATATTTAAGCGTCTGGATTATCATCCCCAGACGCTTTTAAAATGTTTAGAGAATTATCAAATTTTATTTGAATGCTTTCGCTAAAACAAAGATAAACATATCTTTCGAGGAGTTTTATCTAGTATACGTACATTCTTCCCTCAACAAGCTAAAAACATAACTATCTGAGAATTCCCCTTGTAATCGTTCATTACTTCTCAATATACCTTTGCGTGAACCCAAGTCTAATTGGTATAGCTCTGCTTTTCTTATTTTTAGTAGACATTCGTATTTCTATACGATTAATATCATACACTTCATATACATAGCGAATTAACGCTTTAGTACATTTAGTCATAATACCTTTCTTTTGAAAGTCTTCAGCTAAATAATAACCAATTGAAGTTGTTTTATTAACTAAATCTAAGTAATGCAATCCTATGACTCCAATCAATTCTTTATTACTCCATATTCCACAATGAAATCCATTACCATCGATAAATTGTTGCAACGCCGAATGGATAAAGTGTTTACTATCTTCAACTTTCTTCGTATGTTCAACAAAAGGCAGAAATTCAGCTAAATAGTCACGATTGCTATCTACTAATTTAAATAACTGTTCGGCTTCTCGTTCTTCTAATATTTTTAATTTAATATTTTTATTTATTTGATAACTAAACATACAAAATCATCCTTTCTTAGAATTTTCTGTCATTTTAGTATACGCGAGTATAGGATTATGTCATAAAACTTGATTACTAGAATTCGATATTCTTTAAGTTACAAGTGTGTATGTAGTATTTCTCTTGCTTCTATTGTCTTATACTTACAACCAATATTAGAGTGAAAAAGCTTAACTTAAGATAGATAATCATCAACAACACAAACGTTAAAAACACTGAGAAAACTTTTTTAAAATATACTTCTCAATATTGATTAGTAAAATCCAAAATATGAATAATAAGTAGACATTAAACAATCTTTATTTTATTCTATAAATAATATAAAATAAATTATTAGATTAATACATTATTTTTTTATTTCTAATTTAAGTTGAAATCGTATGTAATCGGAGGAAACCATAATGATATATTCTATCGGTAAGAATTTAGATAATAAATTAACAGGTATAGAACAAGCTATGATCAATAGATTAAAGCTATTTAAAGATAATTTAGTCCCAAATAAACTCATATTCACATCTTGGTCACCACGTTTATATATGCATGCACATTCGTTAAACATCGATTCAAAAGATATTTTCAGTCTTTACGATTTTCTACAAGATAGTATTAACTTTGAGAAAAAACATATTGATTGGATAAATTATTGGCAAAATATATGTAATTATACCTTAAAATTCGTTGAAAATACGAATGATATTAAAATATACGATAACGACACATATAAAATGTATGTGCATTTTGTTGATTCAAATTATCAAACTTTAGACTATATTAACCATTTTGATATACAACAACGTAAAATTCGAAGAGATTTTTACGATACAAGAGGCTTTTTAAGTTGTAGTAGAATTTTAACCTCTCAACAAAAAGTCGTGATGGAACAATTTTTTACACCTACACAAAAAGTTAAATTTCAAAAATATTACAACCCTGAGCACGAACATCCTACGGTACAATCTATCATTTATAATACTTCACGAGGCGTTCGTTTTTTCAACGATGAAAATGAACTTTTAGCGTTTGCAATTAATGCGCTATATCATTTAGGAGACGTATTTTTATGTGATAAAAACATCGTTACAGGGCCAATCATTGATCAAACTGATACTAAAATACCAGTTCTCGCCGTTTTCCACAGTACCCACGTAAAAAATATCAATGATATATATCATTCTGAAATCAAACAAGCGTATAAACCTGTTTTAGATAACTTATCCCGATATTCAGGAATCATAGTATCTACTGAACAACAAAAAACAGATTTATCTGTAAAAATTAATAACGTTATTCCCATTTACGTTATACCTGCAAGTTATATTGATACAAATGAATCTCATCATAGTAGTGACAATAAACTATTGCCTAACAAAATGATTTCTATCGGCCGTTATTCTCCTGAAAAGCAATTAGATCATCAAATAGAACTAATGTCTAAGCTAGTTCCAGCATTTCCAAATTTACAGTTACATTTATTTGGGTTTGGTAAAGAAGAAACACATTATCGTAAATTAATAGCTCAATATCATTTAGAAAATCACGTGTTTTTACGTGGCTTCATTTATGATTTAAATCAAGAAATAGAGACCGCCTATTTATCTTTATTGACAAGTAAAATGGAAGGGTTCAATTTAGGTGTACTTGAAACGATTGCTAAAGGCGTACCTACAGTAAGTTATGATACCAAATACGGACCTTCTGAGTTAATTGTTAATCATAAAAATGGCTTTTTAATTGAACAAGATAATAAAGAACAACTCTATCACAGCGTTAAAAAGTTATTACTCGATTCTAACTTAAGAGAACAATTTTCTAAGGAAAGTATTAAACATGCCCAAATATTTAATGACAAAAATGTTTTTGATACATGGCTCACTGTTTTCAGAACGTTAAAAGTTAATTTATAATCGCCAATTTATTAAGATATATAAGGGTGAAGAGAAGTGTGAAACATCATACATCATCTTCACCTTTAATTTATTCTATAATATTTCATCTTTAATCTGTGCCTTTTGATATTGAACATAGCCTGATATATAATGTTCGATATCATCAATCCGAACTCGATACCCATGGTGTTTTATGAAGAAACTACCAAGAATTCGCTTTGGATTTTTGAAGTACATTGCAATTTCAGGATAGAAAAATCCTACTCGTTGATATTCTGCTCTTGTATGAATCACATTGATTAATTTTTCTTCATCAATCAACTGAGTCACAAGCTCTTGACGATGTGTAGCTTTTGCTTTTTGAATAAGCTTATAGGTTGCCATTAACATTTCTAAAAATGTTGGGAATGTTGTTTCACGTTGTTCAATATATTCCAAATAGGTGTTCACATTCTTAATCCCAAATTCAAAATATTTATCTTGCGGACACAATTGAACTAACTCGTTCGTGCAATACCCAAGCCAATGATCATGGTATTGCCAATACTCTTTTTCAATAAATCGATCCATTAACTTCTTCACAACTTCCAACCATTTATCATTATGATCTTGGTGATATAAGCGTAATAATGCTAAAGCTGCTTCACCATCATAATAAATAATTCTAAATGATTCTTTCACAGTTAAATCCGGATAATTTAAAATATGAGTTGTTTCGTATGTATCTTGATTAATCATTGATAAAATTCCTCGAGCAACTTTTTGTGCCACGCATAAGTATTGCTTATTGGGGTTATGCTTTAAATATTCACAAACCGCAAATATAAAGGCAGCATTTTGTCCTAATTTTATTTCGTTAATATCTTTTGTATCATCAAAGATATATCCAACACCTTCATTATCATAGAAATAATTCTCAATAACGTAGTTAATTGCCTTTTCGACTATAGTTAAATCTTCTCCTAAATAATCTAAACCCTCTATTAATGCATAAGTTGAAGAAGCATGTCTTAATATATTATAGAAATTGATTTCTTTATCAAAATGTGGAAAATAACCATATTGATATCTTCCAGTATCTGATAGCATATTTCCTAGGAAATATGTACCACTTTCAATTAATTGGTCTATTTCTTTATGTAAATAATCGACCTTTCTTAATCCTTTTTTATAACCTTCATCGTGTAATTCATATATCTTTTGTTCGTCTAAGATAAAACCTTTAGTTTTGAACTTAATGACTTCTTTGTTTTCATAAAAATCATAAGCAAACTTTTTCTTATGGTTCGTATACTTTCTTAAATAGTTATTTATATTTTGTTCAGATAGAATAAGCTTCGTTTTCCCATCTGTTTTCACTGGTTTAATAAATGCATTAGTGTTTATTTCTTCAGGTAAAAATGATAAATTCCAGTATTGATCTAAAGCTATACCAAAATCAATATAATTTCTTCTAGTTTGCGTTAATTCATCTTTAACATCTTTAAATAAAGTAACTTCTTCTTCAGTAACAATGTCTATTTTTACCCATGAAGGAAACGCTCCTGTTTTCTGTCTAAACTTTTGAATTTCTTTAGTAATATCCCTTCTAAGGTAATTAGGCTTTTTTAATAATTTAACTTTGGCTTTTATATTAGATTTTCCAAGGCTTAAAAAAGCATATTCTTTTATTTCTATTGTTTTTTCAACATGATTAATCAATCTTTCTATATGATTTTCCATACTCATCTTTTTCTCCTTTCAATTTAATATGATTTCAAACCAGGCCATATAGACCTGGCTTGAAATAACTTATGAATGAATCAATAGTGCTATTTTTCTTTATTATCTTTTTTACGACGTCTTCCTAATAATAATGCTCCTAAACCTGCAAATAAAGTTCCAAGTAATGTGCCTTTAGAATCATGATCTTCATTTGCTCCTGTATCAGGTAATTTATCTTTTGCATTTTTATCAGAATCCGAGTCGCTGTCTGAATCGGAGTCACTATCTGAGTCCGAGTCACTGTCTGAATCGGAATCGCTGTCTGAGTCCGAATCACTGTCTGAATCCGAGTCACTATCGGAATCCGAATCGCTGTCTGAGTCGGAATCACTATCTGAATCGGAGTCGCTGTCTGAGTCCGAATCACTGTCTGAATCCGAGTCACTATCGGAATCCGAATCGCTATCGGAATCCGAGTCACTGTCTGAATCGGAGTCACTATCTGAGTCCGAATCACTGTCTGAATCTGAGTCGCTATCTGAATCTGAGTCACTGTCTGAGTCTGAGTCACTATCGGAATCCGAGTCACTGTCTGAATCGGAATCACTATCTGAATCTGAGTCGCTGTCTGAATCTGAATCGCTGTCGGAGTCTGAATCGCTATCGGAATCCGAATCGCTATCGGAATCGGAATCACTATCTGCGTCTGAGTCACTATCTGAGTCAGAATCGCTGTCTGCGTCGGAATCACTATCTGAATCCGAGTCGCTATCGGAATCTGAGTCACTGTCTGAGTCTGAGTCACTATCAGAATCTGAATCGCTATCGGAATCGGAATCACTATCTGCGTCTGAGTCACTATCTGAGTCAGAATCGCTGTCTGCGTCGGAATCACTATCTGAATCCGAGTCACTATCTGAGTCTGAGTCACTGTCTGCGTCGGAATCACTATCTGAATCCGAGTCGCTATCGGAATCTGAGTCACTGTCTGAGTCTGAGTCACTATCAGAATCTGAATCGCTATCGGAATCGGAATCACTATCTGCGTCTGAGTCACTATCTGAGTCAGAATCGCTGTCTGCGTCGGAATCACTATCTGAATCCGAGTCGCTATCGGAATCTGAGTCACTGTCTGAGTCAGAATCACTATCTGAATCCGAGTCGCTATCGGAATCTGAGTCACTGTCTGAGTCTGAGTCACTATCAGAATCTGAATCGCTATCGGAATCGGAATCACTATCTGCGTCTGAGTCACTATCTGAGTCGGAATCACTATCTGAATCCGAGTCGCTGTCTGCATCCGAATCGCTATCGGAATCGGAATCACTATCT